>JADGOP010000055.1 GCA_017882935.1 Actinomycetota bacterium | reverse complement strand
GGACCATCCCGACGAGCTGCGGCTCGACCTCGACCCGCAACCGGGTGCCTCGTTCGCTGACGCCAAGCGGGTCGCGGCCGTCGCCAACGAGTTGCTCACTGAGCTGGATCTTCGTGGGTTCCCGAAGACCTCCGGCAACCGAGGCATCCACATCTACGTCCGGATCAAGCCGGAGTGGACCTTCGATGACGTTCGCCACGCCGCCATTGGTTTCGGCCGAGAGTTGGAGCGTCGCGACGGGGGCGCCACCACCGCCTGGTGGAAGGAACTGAGACCTGAGGGCTCCATGTTCATCGACTTCAACCAGAACCTCAGGGACAGGACCGTGGCAGGGGCATGGTCCCTGCGGCCGCGTCCGGGTGCCCCTGTGTCCACGCCGATGACCTGGGACCAACTGGCTGAAGTCGCTGACCCGCGCGAGTTCAACATCCACGAGGTGCCCGACTTCGTGGCCGGTGGTGACCCCTGGAGGGAGATCGATGACGTGGCCCACTCCCTGAAACCGCTCCTCCGTCTCTGGGAGGACCTGCCGGGCGGGGAGCTGAACTTCCCACCCGACTACCCGAAGATGCCGGGTGAGCCGCCGCGCGTTCAGCCCAGCAAGAAGGTCGCAGAGCACTGGGACGCGGACGGCAACCGCATCGTGCCTTGAGGCATCTCAAGGCGGCTGGGCCGGGTCGACCCGGCCGGTGGGCTAGAGGCCGTCGGTGAAGGCGAACGGCTTCGGCGCGGGGGTGTCGGTGCCCACGTTGAGCTGGATCACCGCGTGGAGCGTGAGCTTGATGTCGGCGGGGTCGCCGGTGAAGCGCTTGCCGTCGACCCACGCGGTGACCTTGCCCTTGGCAGGGCCGACCTGCGTGGCGCTGAGCGGCTGCTGCCACACCGCGAAGAAGTTGCCCAGCGTGAAGACCCGGGAGTCGGGCGACTCGACGTGCAGCACGCCGGTGTCGTCGTGGGTGTGCAGCCAGTAGATGCACGTGTTCTCGTCGATGCCGACGCCGCCGGGCACGAGGCGCTGGGAGCCGTTGACGAAGATCGCCAGGTGGGAGTGGATGTGATAGGCGAGCTGCTCGGACGTCTCGCACTTGATGCCGTCGACGGTCTTGCCGCTCGCGGCGGGCGGGGCGAGCGTGTCGGCGGTGCTCGACGTGCTCGGCATGGTGGCCCCACCGCTCGAGCCGCTGCAGGCGACCGCCACGACCAGCAGCGCGGCTGCCCCGAGGGCGCGGAAGGTCGTCCGGAGGTGGTGGGGCATCGCTCGATGGTGGCCGAGTGGCCCGCACGACGCCAGTCAGGGACCGGGCGGCTCGGGCTCGTCGACCAGGTCCGGGTGCCGGCGGGCCAGCTCGTGGCGCACCGCGTCTCGGGCGGCCTCGCTGCCACGCTCGGTGACGATGGCCTGCGCGGCGTTGAACACCGCCCGCTCGGCGTTGTAGGCGACCAGCCCGCTCACGGCGCTGACCAGCGACTGCAGCGACGCGGTGACCCAGTCGCTCTCGCTCTCGTCGGTGCGGTGGGGGCTCCTCCCGTGCGCCTCGACGCCCCGCATCCACACTCCCGCGGCGCGGGTGGCGAGGGCCTCGATGGTGTCGAGCTGGGGCTGGGCGATGTGCAGGAACTCGTCGAGCGACATGCCGGCGCCGAGGAGGGTGAGCACCTGGCGCACCGCGCGCACGTCGTCGTCGGAGTAGCGGGCGGCGCGGCCGAGCCGGTGGGGCCGCAGCAGGTGCGACGCCTCGAGCGCCCGGACCATCTCCGCGGGCAGGCCGCTGCGCTCGGCGACGTCGCGCAGGCGCAGCGTCTCGGGCGGCTCGTCGAGCGGCAGGCCCATGTTGTGGTCGTGCATGAGCGCGGCATGGACCATCTTCAGCGTGTAGCCGCGCTCCTTGAGGTCGCGGATGACGCGCAGCCGCTCGGCGTGGTGGGGCCCGTACCAGGCGACCCGGCCCTCGTGGCGGGGCGGGGGGAGCAGGCCCTTCGACTGGTACGAGCGCAGCAGCTGGACGGAGATCCCCGCCTGGTCGGCGAGCTCCTCGGCCCGCAGCTCGACGCGGGGCGAGGGCCGCGCGGGCGCTGACGTGCTGGTGTTCGTGTTCGCCATGCCCACGCCCCCTTGACGTTTCATCGATCGGTCTGAACCTTACGACAGATTTGTCGAATGGTGCGACGAACGCGTGTAACCTTTCCCCGAGGCACCCGGTCGGAGCTTCCGTGATCGTGGCGGGAGCGCGCCCGCCGCCCGCCTCCCCGTCTCCCCACCCGCTGTCCGGAGGACCCCTTGTCACCAGTGGCCGTCGTGTTCCCCGGTCAAGGCGCCGCCGCGCCCGGGGCAGGGCTCCCCTGGACCGACCACCCGGCCTGGTCGGTGGTGACCGACGCGGAGGCGGTGCTCGACCGGCCGCTCGCCCGGCTGCTGCTCGACGCCGACGCCGACGAGCTGGCCACCACGCGCTCCAGCCAGCTCGCGGTGCTGCTCACCTCGCTCGTGGTGTGGGAAGCGGTCCGCTCGTCCCTTCCGCAGCCCGTCGCGTTCGCCGGCCACTCGCTCGGTCAGATCACCGCGCTGATCGCGTCGGGTGCGGTCGGCGCGGCCGACGGCTACCGCCTGGCGGCTGCCCGCGCCGACGCCAGCCAGGACTCGGCCGACGCGCACCCGGGCCGCATGGCTGCCCTCATCGGTGCCGACGTCGACACCGCCGAGGAAGCGTGCCGCGAGGTGGACGAGGCCTGGCTCGCCAACGACAACGCTCCCGGCCAGGTCGTCATCGCCGGCACCCCGGCCGGTCTCGAGGCCGCCTCCGAGCGGGCGCGGGCCCTGGGGGTGCGGCGGGTGGTCACGCTCGGCGTGGGCCACGCGTTCCACACCCCGCTGCTGGCCGACGCCGCGCAGCAGCTGGCGCCGCTCCTGCGGTCCACCCCGTTCACCGAGCCGAGCGCGCCCGTCGTCGCCAACACCGACGCCCGGCCCCACACCGACCCTGCCGGCTGGCCCGACCAGCTCACCCGGCACCTCGTCGAGCCCGTGCGGTGGCGTGCCACCCAGACCACCCTCGCCGCCGACCTCGGCGCCGACGTGCTGGTCGAGCTCGGCCCGGGCAACGTGCTCGCAGGACTGGCCCGCCGTGCCATCCCCGACGTCCCGATCCGCTCGGCCGCCACCCCCGAAGAGGTCGCCGCCCTGGCCGAGTTCGTCGCTGCCGCGTCCACCCCCGACCTCACCTCCACCTCGAAGGGTGCCCCGTGACCCAGCTCGATCCCGCCCCCGCCCCCGCCCCCGTCCCGCGCCCCCACGCCGAGAGCCTGATGGTGCCCGAGCGGGTCATCACCGCGCCCGCCGGTGGCGTGTTCCGCCCCGCGGTCCCGGCGCTGCCCGGTGCCGACGACGCACGGCTGCTGGTGCACGCGGGCGAGATCGTGGGCACCATCGGCGTCGACCCGGCGGCCATCTCGGTGCTCAGCCCGTTCACCGGCTTCTTCATGGGCCTGCTGGCGCACGCCGGGGAGCGCGTGCGGCCGGGCCAGGCCATCGCCTGGGTCCGGGTCACGGCGTGAGCATGACGGTCCGCCCTGCACCGGCCGCAACACCTCCGGTGACCGGGCTCGCGACCCGCGCTGCGGCCGGCGTGGCCGGCTGGGGGAGCGCGCTGCCCACGCAGGTGGTCACCAACGCCGACCTGCAACGCCGCCTCGACACCGACGACGACTGGATCACCACGCGCACGGGCATCAAGGAGCGGCGCATCGCCGTCGACGGTGAGACCACCGGTCCGCTCGCCGTCCGCGCCGCCCGCGACGCGCTGCACGCCGCGGGGCTCGAGGCCACCGACATCGATCTCGTCGTCGTCGCCACGTGCACGGCCGAGGTGCCGATGCCCTCCACCGCGGCGCTGGTCGCCGCAGAACTGGGCACCACGGCCGGGGGCTTCGACCTCGATGCCGCCTGCGCCGGGTTCGGCTACGCGCTCGCCACGACGGCCTCACTGCTGTCCACCGGCATCGCCCGACGGGCGCTGCTCATCGGTGCCGACACCATGAGCCGGGTCGTCGACCCCGACGATCGCGCCACCGCCGTGCTGTTCGGCGACGGCGCGGCCGCCCTGGTGCTCACCGATCCCTCGATCGTGAACCTGCCGTCGGCACAGGTGGGGGAACGCGGCGACCGCTCCGTCGGGGGGCGGAGCGGCGCCGCCACACCGCTGCCGGGGCTCATCTCGGCCGACCTCGTCATCGACGGTGCCGGCGTCGACCTGCTGCGCATCCCGGCGGGGGGCAGCCGGTTGCCCACCTCGGCAGCCACGCTCGCTGCAGGCGGGCAGTTCATCCAGATGGAGGGCCGCGAGCTCTTCCGCCGTGCGGTGCGCGAGGTCGTCGACTCGGTCGAGCGCACCCTGGGTCGCGCCGGCGTGAGCGCGGCCGACGTCAGCTGGTTCGCCCCCCACCAGGCCAACGCCCGCATCGTCGATGCCGTCGTGGCCCGCACGGGCATCGCTGCCGACCGCACGCTCGGCAACGGCGACCGCTACGGCAACACCTCCGCCGCCTCGATCCCGCTCGCCCTCGCCGAGGCCGCCGCTGCGGGCCGGCTGCACGACGGCGACCTGATCCTGGTCTCCGGGTTCGGCGCCGGTCTCAGCGTGGGCACCGTGCTGTGGCGCTGGGGCCGGTCGTGAGCGCCGACGCCGGGCGGGTCGCGCTCGTCACCGGCGCGTCGGGCGGCATCGGCTCGGCGGTCGCCGCCGCGCTGGGGGCCTCGGGCCACCGGGTGGCGGTCGGCTACTCGTCGGGCGTCGAAGCGGCCGCGAAGACCGTCGGTCGCATCGAGGAGGCCGGCGGCGTCGCCTGCGCGGTGCAGATCCAGGTGGCCGACGTGGCGTCGGTGACGGCGGCCTTCGACGACATCGAGCAGCGCTGGGGCACCGTCGAGGTGCTCGTGAACGCCGCCGGGATCTCGCTCGACAAGCTGGTCGTGCACCTCACCCTCGACGACTGGCAGCACACCATCGACACCGACCTCACGGGCCCGTTCCTGGTCACCAAGCGGGCGCTCCGCCCGATGATCAAGGCGCGCCACGGTCGCATCGTGAACGTGTCGTCGGTGGTGGCGTCGGTCGGGTCCTCCGGCCAGGCCAACTACGCCGCCGCGAAGGCGGGCCTGGTCGGCTTCACCCGGTCGGTGGCCCGCGAGGTCGCCAACCGGGGGATCACCGTGAACGTCGTCGAGCCCGGCCCCATCACCACCGCCATGACCGACGTGCTCACCGACGATCGGCGGGCGCTGCTGGCCGCCCTCACGCCGGTCGGCCGCTTCGGTACCCCCGACGAGGTCGCCAGCGTGGTCGACTTCCTCTGTTCAGATGCTGCCTCCTACGTCACCGGCGCGGTCCTGCCGGTCGACGGCGGCATGTCCATGGGTCGCTGACCCCTCCCGCACCCCACCCCACACCCCCTCCAAGGAGAACCCGATGAACCGTACCGACGCCCTCACCGCCCTGCGAGACGCCGCTGTCACCGTGCTCAGCGTCGAGCCCGACCAGGTCGTCGAGACGGCCTCGTTCGCCGACGACCTCGACGCCGACAGCCTCGACCTGGTCGAGCTGGTCATGGCCCTCGAGGACGCCCTCAACATCGAGATCGGCGACCGTGACCTCTCCGACATCAAGACCGTCTCCGACGCCGTCGACCTGCTGCTCTCGGTGAGCGGCGCTGCGGTCTGACGATGCCCGATCCCGAGCTCACCGACCACCGGGGCCGTCCCCGCGTCGTGGTCACCGGTCTGGGCGTCGCCTCCCCGGCTGGAACCACCATCGACGGCTTCTGGTCGACCCTCCTCGCGGGCCGGTCGACGGCTGCCCCGATCACGCTGTTCGACGCCTCCTCCCATTCGGTGGGGTTCGCCTGCGAGGTCCCCGACTTCGACGCGGTGCCGTACGTGGGCCCCAAGGAGGTCCGGCGCACCGACCGGGTGTCGCTGCTCGCGCTCGCCGCGGCCGCCGACGCCGTGGCCGACGCGGCCCAGGCGCCCGACTCCACCAGCCTCGGCCGCAGCGCCGCCGCCGAGCTGGGCGTCGACCAGGCGCGGGTGGCGGTGGTCGCCGGCTCCGGCATCGGTGGCATCCGCACGCTCGAGGACCAGGTGCTCGACTACGTCGAGCGCGGCCCCACCCGGGTGAGCCCGTTCCTGGTCCCGATGATGATGCCCAACGCCCCGGCGGCGGTCATCGGCATCTTCCACGGCTTCACCGGCGTGAACCTCGCCGTCGCCACGGCGTGCGCCACCGGCACCAACGCGGTGGGCGAAGGCGTCCGACTGGTGCGCGACGGCCTCGCCGACGTGGTCGTGGCCGGTGGGGCCGACGCCTGCGTCAGCCCCATCACCATGGCGGCCTTCGCCCGCATGGGCGCGCTCAGCCGCAACGACGACCCCGCATCGGCCTCCCGGCCGTTCGACACCGAGCGCGACGGGTTCGTCATGGGCGAAGGCGCGGCGTTCCTGGTGCTCGAGCCGCTCGAACGTGCGCTCGCCCGGGGTGCCCACATCCACGGCGAGCTCAGGGGCTACGGCGCCACCTGCGACGCGCACCACATCACCGCGCCGCTCAGCGACGGCGCGGGCGCCATTGCGTGCGTGCAGCTCGCCTTGGCCGACGCGGGTGTCGACGCCGCAGCCGTCGGCCACGTCAACGCGCACGGCACGTCGACGCCGCACAACGACGCCGCCGAGGCCGAGGCCATGGCCAAGGTCTTCGGCGAGCGCGGCATCCCCGTCACCTCCACCAAGGGCGTCACCGGGCACCTCATCGGCGCGGCCGGCGCGGTCGAGGCCATCGCCGCGGTGCTGGCCGCCCGGACGGGGCTGGTGCCACCCACCGCCAACCACCGCAGCACCGACCTCCCGGTCGACGTGGTCGTCGGCGAGCCGCGCCGCATCGCGCCCGCACCCGCGCTGTCCACGTCGTTCGCCTTCGGTGGCCACAACGCCGCCCTGGTGGTCGGCCCACCCCCCGACGCGACGGCCCCTTGAGCCTCGCCGCCGCCCCGGCAGCGGGGTGACCCTGCTCGAGGCCTACCTGCCCGTCGCTTCGGCCCGGCCGGGGAAGGTAAGCGCCGCGATCGGGCCACTCGGCCCGGGCTCGCCCGTGGTGGCGCGCTTCGTGGTCGACCCCACCGCCGCCGAGCCAACGTCGGCCGACGGGCTGAGCGAGGTGGACGCCGACGTCATCACCCGCACGGTGCAGGCGGGCCTCGATGCCGGCGTGCCCGTGGTCGGCGTGCTGCGGGGCACGGGAGGCGACGCCTTCGGCGGCGTGGCCACCCTCCACGGGTGGGGGGTGGTCGCCCGCATGCTCACGCGGGCCTCCGGTCAGGTGCCGGTGGTCCTGGTGGTCGACGGCCCCTGCCTCGGTGGCCCCGCGCTGCTGCTGGGGTTGGCCGATGTGGTGATCCTCACCGACGACGCGGTGGCCTACGTGAGCGAGCCCGCCGCGGTGGCGCGGATCACCGCCGTCGACGTCAGCGAGCAGGCCCTCGGCGGCGCGGCGGTGCACGCCGTCCAGTCGGGCGTGGCCCACGTGGTCGCCCCCGACCTGCCCGAGGCCCTGGCGGTGGCCGCCGACCTGCTCGACCACCTCCCGCCCAACCAGCACGAGCCGCCCCCGGTCGGCGCCACCACCGATCCCTTCGACCGACGGTGCGAGCTGGCCTGCGCGGCCGTCCCCACCGACGCCCGCCACTCCTACGACGTGCGCGACGTGATCGCCGACATCGTCGACCACCGCCATGTCCTCGAGCTGCGCCCCCGCTTCGGCGCGAGCGTGGTCACCGCGGTGGCCCGCATCGCCGGCCAACCGGTGGGCGTCGTCGCCAACCAGCCCTGCCAGCTCGCGGGGGCACTCGACATCGAGGGCTCGCAGAAGGCCGCCCGCTTCGTGCGGTGGTGCGACGGTGCCAACCTGCCGCTCGTGACGCTCGTGGACACGCCCGGCTTCCGGCCCGGCAAGGACCAGGAGTGGCGCGGCATGATCCGCCACGGCGCCCAGCTGGCGTTCGCCTACGCCGAGGCGACGGTGCCGCGCCTGTGCGTGCTGCTCCGCAAGGCCTACGGGGGCGCGTTCATCGTGATGGACTGCAAGACCATGGGCAACGACGTGTGCTTCGCCTGGCCGTCGGCCGAGGTGGCGGTGATGGGCGCGGCCGGTGCGGTCGAGGTGCTGCACCGCAAGCGCCTGTCCCAGTTGCCCGACCACGACCGCGACGCCGAGCACGCCGAGCTGGTGGCGCACTACGAGGCCACCCACCTGTCCCCGCGCATCGCCGCCGAGCGGGGCTACGTCGACGAGGTCATCGACCCGGCCGACACCCGCATGGTGCTGGCCCGCTCGCTCGCGGCGCTCGCCGCCAAGCGCGAATCGCTGCCCCGGCGCCGCCACGCCAACACCCCCCTCTAGGCGCTGCCGGCACTCCCGCCGGCGCCGCCCGTGACCCCGTCCCAGGAGACCGCGTCTGATGTTGCTCGACGGAAAGAAGCTGGTGATCACCGGCGTCCTCACCAAGGACTCCATCGCCACGGCCGTGGCCCGCTTCGCGCAGGAGCAGGGCGCCGAGGTGGTGCTCACGTCGTTCGGGCGGGGCATGCGGCTCACCCAGCGCGTGGCCCGGTCGCTCCCGACGCCGCCCGACGTGCTCGAGCTCGACGTCACCGAGCCCGCGCAGTACGACGCGCTGGTCGCCGAGCTGCGCGAGCGGTGGGGCCGCGTCGACGGCGTCCTGCACGCGGTCGGCTTCGCCCCCGAGAGCTGCCTCGGTGGCGGCGTGCTCGACGCGCCCTGGGAGGACGTGGCCGTCGCGCTGCACGTGTCGGCGTTCTCGCTCAAGTCCCTCGCCGCGTCGCTGGCGCCCCTCATGCCGCCGGGCAGCGGCGTGGTGGGGCTCGACTTCGACGCCAGCCAGGCCTTCCCGCAGTACGACTGGATGGGCGTGGCGAAGGCGGCGCTCGAGGCCACCAGCCGCTACCTGGCCCGAGACCTGGGGCCGGCAGGGATCCGGGTGAACCTGGTCAGCGCAGGGCCGTTGCGCACCCTCGCGGCCCGCTCGATCCCGGGGTTCGGGCAGTTCGAGTCCGCCTGGGCCGAGCGGGCGCCGCTCGGGTGGAACGTGTCCGACCCCGAGCCCTCGGCCAAGGCGTGCGTGGCCCTTCTGTCCGACCTCTTCCCCGCAACCACCGGGGAGATCGTGCACGTCGACGGCGGCTTCCACGCGGTGGCTGTCGCCTCGCCACCCGCGCCCGACGCCACAGGCCTGGTCACAACGTGACCCCCACGGTCGGATCGGGACCAGACCTCGTCGGGCTGCTGCCGCACCGACCGCCGTTCCGGTTCGTCGACACCGTCGACGAGCTGGTCCCGGGCGAGCGCTGCGTGGCCCGCTACCGCGTGACGGGCGAGGAGGCGTTCCTCGCCGGCCACTTCCCGGGCAACCCGGTGTTCCCGGGGGTGATCCAGCTCGAGGCGCTCGCCCAGGCCGGCGCCATCGCGCTGCTCGCCGACCCCCGCTACGCCGGGTCCCTGCCGCTGTTCGGCGGCGTCGACGAGGTGCGCTTCCGCCGCCAGGTCGTTCCCGGCGACGAGCTGACCCTCACCGTCACCATGGACCAGCTGTCGGCGCGCGCCGGGAAGGCCACCGCCGTGGCGACGGTCGACGGGCAGCGCGCCTGCAACGCGAAGCTGCTGTTCGTCATCGCCCCCACCTGACCCGGGGGCAGGCCCGACCGGCGCGGTCTACCCTCTCGCCACGAGGTCACGGCGGGTGGCCCTCGGTCCGTCCGCAGGTGAGGATGTCCGACCTCGGCCGTCAAGCCCAGGAGTGATGACATGTCCGACTTCCCC
>JADGOP010000054.1 GCA_017882935.1 Actinomycetota bacterium | reverse complement strand
CCGGGGTCGACGATGGCCACGCCCTGGTCGTCGCAGAGGGCGTAGCAGTTCACGTGCCCCAGGCCGGGCAGCATCACCGGCAGCTGCATCCGCAGCACGCCGGGGGCCACCTCGGTGACCTCGGTTGCCGCGGGCTCCTGCTCCTGCTTGGTCGGCCGCACCGCGTCGCTCACACCGAGCGAGGGTACTTGACCGTGCGGTCAAGCCAAATCCGGCGGCGGAGGCCGCTCAGGGCCCGGCGAAGAGGTGCTCGCGGTAGAACTGCAGCTCGGCGATGCTCTCGCGGATGTCGCCGAGCGCCCGGTGCGAGCCCACCTTGGGCGGCGCCCCGGCGAGCCGGTCGGGGTACCAGCGCCGGGCCAGCTCCTTGATCGTCGACACGTCGACGCTGCGGTAGTGCAGGTGCTCCTCGATGGCGGGCAGCTGCGTGGCGAGGAAGCGACGGTCGGTGCCGATCGAGTTGCCGCACAGCGGCACCGTGCGGGCCTCGGGGATGTGCTCGCGCAGGAAGGCGAGCGTCTGCTCACCCGCCTCCTCGAGCGACAGCGTGGAGGCCTCGATCTCGGGCAGGAGGCCGCTGCGCGTGTGCATCTTCACCACCACGGCGTCCATCTCGGCCAGGCGCTCGGGCGGCTGGTGCACCACCAGGTCGGGCCCCTCGGCGACGATGACCAGGTCGTCGTCGGTGATGATGGTGGCGATCTCGACGATCACGTGGCGTGCCGGGTCGAGCCCGGTCATCTCGAGGTCCATCCAGGCGAGCACGGGGGTGACTCTACGAGGCCGCAGCGCTGGGTCGCTTCCGAGTCGGTCGACTCGGCGGCCTCTTCGAGTCAACTGCCTGTGCTTGCTTGTCGGACGTGCGGGGTTCGGGGCGGCTGCGCCGCGGCGGGCCTCCGCCCGTCCGCTACGAGGCCGCAGCGCTGGGTCGCCCGTCCTCTACGAGGCTGCGTGGACGAGGGGCGCGAACATGGCAAGGTCTGGAGATGCTCGACGTCGCCTTCGTCCGCCTCGATCCCGACCTGCCCGCACCCGGGTACGCCCGCGACGGCGACGCCGGCGCCGACCTCGTGGCCCGCGAGGACGCCCTGCTCGCCGCCGGGGGTGGCCGGGCGCTCGTGCCCACCGGCATCGCGGTGTCGATCCCGCCGGGCCACGCAGGGTTCGTCCAGCCGCGCAGCGGTCTGGCCCTCAAGCACGGCGTCACCTGCCTCAACACCCCGGGCCTCATCGACTCGGGCTACCGCGGCGAGCTGCTGGTGATCCTGGTGAACACCGATCCCGAGGTCGACTACCAGGTGCACCGCGGCGACCGCATCGCCCAGCTCGTGGTGCAACGGGTCGAGCACTGCGCGTTCGCCGAGGTCGACGAGCTGCCGACCACGACGCGGGGCGGCGGCGGGTTCGGCCACACCGGCCGCTAGGCGCTCAGTCGTCGGCGCGTCGCCGCTCGCCCTGGAGGCTCGGCTGGGCCCGGAGGAAGTCGAGGGTGCGCGCCAGCAGCCGTGAGACGTGCATCTGGCTGATTCCGAGGCGGGCGGCGATGTCGTCCTGGGTCATGCCCTCGAAGAAGCGCAGCCGCACGATGAGCTGCTCGCGCGGCGGGAGGGAGGCGAGCAGCTCGGCGACGAGCAGCCGGTCGTCGGCCGCGTGCAGCGCGGCGTCGTGCTGCGCCAGCGCGCCGGTGACGAGCACCTCGCGGTCGCCGTCGATGGGGTGGATCGTCTGGGCCTGGAAGGCATGGCCGGCCTCGATGGCCTCGAGCACCTCCTCCTCGGAGGCCTGCGTGGCATGGGCCAGCTCGGCGATGGTGGGCGACCGGCCCAGTTGCTGGTTGAGGCGGCCCACCACCTCGTTGAGCCGGAGGTGGAGCTCCTTCACCCGGCGTGGCACTCGCAGGTCCCAGGAGCGGTCGCGGAAGTGGCGCTTGATCTCGCCGACGATGGTGGGGGTGGCGAACGTGGAGAAGGTGGTGCCCCGGGTCGGGTCGTAGCGGTCGACGGCGTTCACGAGCGCGAGCGACGCCACCTGCACCAGGTCGTCGAGCGGGACGCCCCGGTTCGCGAAGCGGCGCGCGAGGTGCTCGGCGAGGCGCAGGTGCCGGCGGACCAGCTCGTCACGCTCGCTGGCGTCGCGCGTCGGGGGACGTGCGGGCGCGGCGCGCGCCGTGGGCGCGGTGTCGGGGCCGGGCGGGGAGTGCGAGGTCATGGCAGGGCGTCAGTGGTGCTCGGCGGATCGGTGCTTGACGAGCCGCACCCGGGGGTCGGCGCCGGCCGCGCTGACGACGTCGTACTCGTCGACGACTGCGCCCAGGATGTGCAGGGAGAGGTCGGACGGGGCTCGCTCGGGCGCGGCGCCGCTGCGCCACAGCTCGATGACCAGCCCGTCGGCGAGGAGCGTGACCGAGAGGTGGAGCAGGGAGCCGTCGTCCCCGGTGGTGGGCGGCGGAGGGGCGACCGTGCTGTCGTCGGTGTCGTGGTCGGCGTCCGCCAGCGGGCGACCGAGCAGCACGGCACAGGCCTCGCCCACCGCGATGCGCACGTCTTCGACGTCGTCGTAGCCGAACCCCACCCGGCTGGCGAGGCTCGCGGCCGTGAGGCGGACGATGCGCGCGAAGGCGGGGGCCGCGGGGACGGAGAGCTGGACGGGGGCTTCGGTCACGATCGGGGGCCGAGTCGGGTTGACGGGCTCACGGATTGTGGCACGGGTTGACCAGCTCTGCTGGGGGACGGGCCCGCCGCGCTAGCGCGACAGCTCGAACCACACCGACTTGCCGAGGCCGTGCCCGATCACGCCCCAGTCGGTGGCCAGCATGTCGACCAGGGCCAGGCCCCGACCGCTCGTGGCCTCGACCGCCAGCTCGCGCCGGGCCGGCTCGCCGTCGCCGTCGTCGCGCACCTCGATGCGGATGCGGTCGGCTTCGAGCGTCAGCGAGAGCTCCACCGCGGAGTGGGCGTGCAGGATGGCGTTGGTGACGAGCTCACTCGTGAGGAGCGTGGCCAGGTCGGCCAGCTGGAGGAGGTCCCAGTCGGCCAGGGAGCGCTCGACGAAGCGTCGCGCTTCGCGCACGTTCTTGGCCTCGGCCCCGAGTGACGTCGTGACCACGTTCAACGGCTCCTCCGTCTGCGCGATCGGCAGCACACCAGAGGAGATACCCATTCGTATCTGTCGCCAAACACGCGCCCAGCCTCCCTCGGCTCTGCCTCCCACCAGCCGGCAGGACCGAATCCTAGTTGGGGTCGTGCGGCGGTCGGAGGGTCAGGCCCAACAGCACGATGCCCTCGAGCACCCCGTCGTCGCGCGCCGCCCGTGCCGCCACGTCGACGTGCAGGTCGGGCTTGATCCAGCGCACCCGCCTCGGCATGCTGCGCCGGTCGGGGCGGGCGGTCAGCGTGGGCCGGTCGGTGACGAGGCGACCGAGGTGACGGCCCAGGTCGGTGCGCAGCGAGAGCGTCAGGCCCTGGGTGGCGATGCCCGCCCACCGCAGCGTGCCGTCGGGCTCGGGGCGGGCCAGCACGAGGCCGTCGAGGTGGCCCCCACGTGGCGCCCGCAGCCAGCCCGCCACCACCAGCTGGTCACGGAAGGGGAAGTCGAGGCGGCTCCAGCCGGGGCTGCGGAGGCCGGGGAAGTAGCGGCCGTCGAGGCGCTTCGCCACCAGCGACGTGACCCCCCACGAGGCGATGGCATCCGACAGCGCCTCGCCCACGTCGAGGTGGTCGGGCGGGACCTGCCACAGCCTGCCATCGGGGGCAGCGGCGATCTCCGAGTCGATCAGGCTGCGGCGGGTGACGTAGGGCAGGTCGCCGACCCGGCGCCCCGCGACGTGCACGATGTCGACCAGCAGGAGACGGGCGCGCAGCGCCAGGGCCCGGTTGGCGGCGTCGGCCGCGCCGCTGGCCGCCAGGCGGTACTCGAGGCCCCCGGGGTTGGCCACCTGCACCTCACGGGTGGGCCGCGGGCCACGCAGGTCGATGGTGGTCTCGTCGGTGGTCCGCGCGCCCCGGGTGATGTCGGCGGTGACGATGATGATGCCGTCGAGGATCCGGGGGCGCCGGGGCCGGTCGACGGCGAGCGGGGCGAACTCGGGGAAGCGGCTGGTGAGGTCGAGCCCGTCGGGCGCCACGAGGCGGATCGCAGGCCACACGTTGAGCGCGGTCGGCGCGCCGTGCAGGTGCACCGTCACCCGTTGGCCCGAGAACCGCGGCTGGTACGCCCAGCGCCGGTCGCCGGTCTTCGGCGGGTCGCCCTCGACGGGCTCCATCGGCGGGAGGACCCGCGGTGGGGGCTCCGGTGCCGCTTCCTCGGCGCGGACGCCCAGAGGTGTGGCCGACGGGTTCATGGGCCTGCTCGCTGCGCCGAACCCGTGCGTAGGGCACGACGGCCCGAGCAGCGGGTGCTCACACGGCAAGGCTAGGGCGCTGCCGTCCGCGATGCGCTGTGGTCGGCAGGTTGGGTGCGGTTCGGGCGGATCAGACCTGCGAGGCGCCCGCGTCGACCGGGATCGCCGCACCCGTGACCCACCGGGCCTCGTCGGACAGCAGCCAGAGCACCGCGTCGCTCACGTCGGAGGCATCGATCTTGCCGGTGGGGAGCATGTTGCCGAACGAGCGGGTGAGGTGCGCGTGCGCGCCCAGGACCGCGCGCAGCCCGGGATCGTCGCCCATGGGTGTGCGGACCGCCGTGGGGTGCACCGTGTTCACCCGGATGGAGTGCTCGCCGACCTCGTTCGCCAGGCTGCGCGCCATGCCGGTGACCGCCCACTTGGTGGCGCCGTAGTGTCCGAGCAGGGGCAGGCCCTTGAGGCCCGCGCCGGAGCTGGTGATCACGATCGAGCCGCCCCGACCCTGCTCGATGAGGGTGGGGACGGTGGCCCGGAGGGTGTGCCAGACGCCCGTGAGGTTCACGTCGACGGTCTCGGTCCACTGCTCGGGGGTGAGCTCCCAGAGACGGCCGTAGCTGCACACCGCGGCGTTGGCGATGACGTGGTCGAGCCGGCCCAACGTGGCGATGCCCTCGTCGACGACCGCCTGCACCGCCGCGGCGTCGCGCACGTCGGCCACGCGGCCCACCATCTGCCCGCCCGCCTCCTCGACCGCCGCCACCGTGGCGGCGAGGTCGGCCTCGGTGGCCGGCTCGTAGGTGGTCGTCGCCGGTGGGGCACACGAGTCGAGCCCGATGATGGAGGCTCCCTCGGCCGCGAGGCGCACCGCGTGCTCGCGCCCCTGACCCCGGGCGACCCCGGTGATGAAGGCGACCCGGCCGGTGAAGCGCGTCATGCCCCGCATCCTGCCGCACCCGGGGATCGCGGGCTGATCAGAGCTGGTTGCGCGCGAGGAACTGGTCGACGATCTGGGCGTAGCGCTTGGCCCGAAGTCGCAGGTCGGCGATGGTGACGACGCTCACCAGCTCGGCGCCGGGGACGCTGCGGGCCACGTGGCGGGCGTCGTCGAGCGCGTGCAGCCCGTCGAGGTGGTGGCCGATGACGAGCGTGGGGACGGTGATGCCACCGAGCGTGGCCTCGTCGTGCGGCGGGTCGACGTCGGTGAGCAGGCCCTCGAGGAGCGCGGCGCCCGCTTCGGGCTGCACCCCGAGGAGGGCGCGGGCCGCGGCCACCTCGGGCCACCGCCCGGGAACCGGGAGGTGGCGCACCTGGTGGGTGAGCGGCGCCAGAACGGCACGCGACGCCGACAGCACGCACCGCAGCGGCCGGAACGCCCGGTACGCCGTGCGCCGGCTGTGGTCGAGGACCGGCATCTCGATGATGAGGCCCCTGGTGCGCTCGGGGTGGGCCACGGCCACCACCAGGGCCACGTTGGCGCCGAGCGACAGGCCGCCGATGACCGCGCGCTCGATGCCCAGGTGGTCGAGCAGCGCCAGCACGTCGCCGGCCAGCTCGTTCCAGCGGTAGGCGGCGGGCCTGCGCGGGCGGCTCGACTTGCCGTGGCCGCGCAGGTCGAGCATCAGGCAGCGGTGGTCGGGCAGCTGTTGGGCCAGCCGCTCGTACATGCGCCGTGAGAAGAACAACCCGTGCAGCAGCACCAACGGAGGTCCGTCCGGGTCGCCGCGCTCGGAGTACCAGAGGCGCAGGCCGTCGTGGGTGAAGGCGGGCACGGCATCGAGTCTTGCCCAACGTCCGGCCGGTCCCGTTCATGCCGGCTCCCGGGCCGCCCGGGGAGGTGGCGCGGCGGGCGAAGCTCCGTAGGGTGCACCCGTCCTGCCACTGCACCGCCTCCGGGAGCGCACCATGTCTCCGACCGACACTGACAAGCCCATCGCCGCCAGCGGCACGTTCACGTTCGGGGGGCACACGGTGCACCGGCTCGGCTACGGCGCCATGCAGCTCACCGGCCCCGGCATCTGGGGGCCGCCGCGCGACCACGACGAGGCCATCCGCGTCCTGCGCCGCGCCGTCGATCTGGGCGTCGACTTCATCGACACCGCCGACTCGTACGGGCCCTACGTCAGCGAGGAGCTCATCCGCGAGGCGCTGCACCCCTACGACCACGTGCTCGTCGCCACCAAGGCGGGGCTGACCCGCACCGGTCCCGGCGTGTGGCCCCCGGTGGGCCGTCCGGAGTATCTGCGCCAGGAGTGCGAGATGAGCCTCCGTCGCCTCGGCCTCGAGCGCATCGACCTCTTCCAGCTGCACCGCATCGACCCCAAGGTGCCCGCCGAGGAGCAGTTCGGCCTCTTCAAGGAGCTGCAGGACGAGGGCAAGATCGACCAGTTCGGCCTCTCGGAGGTGTCGGTCGCCGACATCGAGGCCGCCCGCAAGGTGCTGCCGGTGGCCACCGTGCAGAACCTCTACAACGTGGGCAACCGCCAGTCGGAGGAGGTGCTGGTGCACTGCGAGGCCGAGGGCATCGGCTTCATCCCCTGGTTCCCGCTGGCCAGTGGGCGGCTCGTCGAGCCCGGCGGCGCGGTGGCCGAGGTGGCCGAGACCGTGGGCGCGAGCGCCGGCCAGGTCGCGCTGGCGTGGCTGCTGCACCGCTCGCCCGTGATGCTGCCGATCCCCGGCACGTCGTCGGTGGCCCACGTCGAGGAGAACTGCGCGGCCGCCACCGTCACGCTCTCCGACGCCCAGTTCGCCACCCTCGACGCCGCGGCCTGACTCGCCGTTGCGTGGGTCAGCCGGCGTAGCCGTCGAGGAGGCCGTCGAGGCCGCTCGGGTGGTGAGGGCCGAAGGCCAGCTGCTCCATGACCCCGAGCCCCACCTTGTCGCCCCACGTGGCGCGCATGACCTGCTGCACGTGCACGCACGACGGGTCGAGGGTGTCGAGGTCGGCGGCGAGGGGGGCCTCGCCGTGCACGGCCAGCTCCCCCTGCCACAGCCCGTGACCCCACTCGGGGTGCAGGTAGCCGATGCCGCGCATGCGGAAGGTGAGCAGCGGCTCGAGCTCGATGGTGCTGCCGTCGGGCAGTGACCAGGTGGCGCCGCGCGACCGGCGCAGCCCCGGCTCCCAGCGCACCGCGTGCTCGACCCGGCCGAGCGGGGAGCCCCCCGTGCCGGGCCCGAACAGGGGGTCACCGGGCGCGAGCACCGGCACCCGGAGGGCGCTCTCGGCCCAGCGTGTGCCGTCGGGCTCCTCGAACACGAGCAGGTGCACGCACTCGTCGTCGAACTGCAGTGGCGCCCAGAGGAAGAAGATCTGCGGGGCGCGCTGGGCGGGTGCGGCGGGCGCGGGCTGGCCCACCGGGCGGATGCCCCACGAGCGGTCCTTGGTGCCACGGGTGGTGGCGGCGCCCACGTCGATGGTGGTGCCGCCCGTGGTGATGGTGCCGGTCCAGGTGCCCATCTGCGTGAGGCGCGTGGCGTCCATCACGAGCCGGGGCCCGTCGTACATGGTCTGGCGGGGCTCCTCGACCACTGCGGTGCGGGTGGTGTAGGTGAGCTCGGCGGTGAGGTCCTGCTCGGGCGCGTCGACGATGACGGTGTTCACGCGGAGCGGGTCGGTGATGTTGATCGAGATGGGCCCGATGGTGGTGACCGTGGGGTCGAGCGGCGCCCGACCCGAGGCGAACACCGAGCGCTGGACGCCGTCGTGCAGCACGCTGAACGCCGCGTCGAGGATGCCCCGGTTCGGGTAGCGGGCCATGGCGATGCCGAAGTAGAGGTCGTCGCGGTACCCGTTGAACCAGAACCGGTCGTAGGCATCGGGGTGACCGTCGCCGACCTGCGCGACCGGCACGGCTGTCTGGTGGATGGGGTACTCGTCGAACGGGGTGAGCACGTGACTGGACCTCCTCGGCTGCGCCGCTCGGGGACGTCCGCGGGCGCGGCGGGAGTCTCGCAGAAGACGGGCGACCAGGACGGCTGGAGGGCCCCTGCGCGGGCAACTCGGGCGGCGGCTCCCAGGAAGCCTTCAGGGAACCCCAAGCACGCCCCGATGCGGCTCTCCCATGCTGGCGTCATGGAGTCGCCGACCCCCTTCCCCTCACCGGAGCCGCGACGACGAGCCGAGCAGGTACCCCCGCACGACCCCAGCACCGCCTGGTGGGCGGACCGCCCGGCATCGTCGCCGCCCGTGGCTGCGCCCCCGCACCACGGCTCGTGGCCGGGGCCCGCAACCGCCCCGGCCACCCCCACGGGAGCGCCCACCTTCCCTCTGGGCGCTCCTCCGCCGGGCCCGCCGGTGGGTCCACCGAACCCACCGGCGGCGTCCGGCCCACCCTCGTGGCCCCCGACCCCCGGGGCGCGCCCCGCAGCAGGTCCGGCCCCGGGCTCGCGCGCGGTGCGCCGCGTGCGCGGCGGCCTCGCCATGGTGCTGGTGGCCCTGCTCGCCCTCGTGGGTGGGACGGCCGGCGGCTGGTTCGCCGGGCACACCGCGTCGGAGCACCAGGTGACGACCTCGAAGGTGACGGTGAAGCGCATCAGCGACACCTTCTCCGGCAGCTCGCTCGACGTCGCCGCGGTGACCGCGAAGACCGAGCCCTCGGTGGTGTCGATCGTGAGCACCATCCAGAGCACCTCCGACGGTGGCTGGGGTGGCGGCGACCAGGCCGGCTCCGGCACCGCGGCCGGGAGCGGCGTGATCATCACGTCGGGCGGCGAGGTCCTGACCAACGCCCATGTGATCTCGGGCGCCACGTCGATCAAGGTCACCACCAACGACCGCAGGAGCTACGACGCCACCGTGGTCGGCAGCGACACCTCGGCCGACCTGGCGCTGCTCCGGCTCGACGGGGCCTCGGGCCTCACCGCGGCGACGCTCGGCGACTCGACGAGCCTCCAGGTGGGCGACGACGTGGTCGCCATCGGCAACGCCCTGGCCCTCGAAGGTGGCCCCACCGTCACCAAGGGCATCGTGTCGGCGCTCAACCGCTCGATCCAGACCAGCGAGGGCGGCACCCTGTCGGGCCTCATCCAGACCGACGCCGCCATCAGCAGCGGCAACTCGGGCGGCCCGCTCGTGAACGCCCAGGGCGAGGTCGTGGGCATCAACTCGGCGGTGGCGACGAGCAGCAGCAGCGTGGCCGCGTCGAACATCGGCTTCTCGATCTCCATCGACACCGTCCGCGCCGAGCTGCCCAAGCTCCGCGCCGGCACCAACAACTAGCCCCTCGACCTGCGAAACCGCCGGGGGGAACCACAAGGCCCCTCGGTACGGTTGCCGGGTGCCACCCGCCGTCCCCGCCGATCCTGCGGCCGACCCGCGGCGGTGGTTGACGCTGGCCATCGTCATCCTGTCGGCGTTCATCGTGGTGCTCGACAACACCGTGCTGACCGTGGCGATCCCCACGATCCTGCGTGACTTCCACACCACGCTGCCGACGCTCGAGTGGGTCATCACCGGCTACGCGCTCACCTTCGCCACCCTGCTGATCATCGGCGGGCGGCTCGGCGACATCTACGGCCACCGCCGCATCTTCGTGGTGGGGGTC
>JADGOP010000053.1 GCA_017882935.1 Actinomycetota bacterium | reverse complement strand
GACCGACGAGGGCGAGCCCATCGTCCTCGAGTTCGAGGACCTCGAGGACGCCGACGCGGTGTTCGCCGAGCTCCCGGGCGAGGCCGGCGGCCTGTTGAACGAAGGCGACATCGAGCGCGCCGCCGAGGAGCTCGCACCCGGGTCCTCCGGGCTGCTCATCCTGTGGGAGGACGTCTGGGCCAAGCCGCTCGCCGACGCCATCGCCGACGCCGGTGGCGTGCTGGTCGGCGGCGGTCGGATCCCCCGCGACATGGTCAAGGCCGCGTTCGACTACATCGAGTCCGCGGGTTGAGACCCGCCCGGCGAGAAGGAGCATCATGCTAGGACGAGGAAGAGGAGTCGGACGCCGGGGCCCCGGGCTCATGGGCATGGCGGCGCGCACCGCGGTCGTCGCCGGCACCGCCACCGCCGTCGTGGGTGGTGTGCAGCGCCACCAGGCCGGCAAGCAGGAGCAGGCCCAGGACGCAGCCGGCTACGAGCAGCAGCAGGCAGCGGCTGGGCAGCCCGCCTACGCGCCGCCGCCCCCACCGCCCGCCGCAGCACCCGACTCCGGCGACATGATCAATCAGCTCAAGGAGCTCGCGGCCTTGAAGGACCAGGGCATCCTCACCGAGGACGAGTTCGCGGCCCAGAAGGCCAAGATCCTCGGCAGCTGAGCCCTCCGGGGCACCGCCGGACCTCGCTGCGACCAGGGTCACTCGGCCCTGGTCGCGGCGCGTTCAGGCCGGTTCGTCCTCGCAGTGCACGTCGAGCAGCACCAGCCCCAGGCCCTGGGCCCGCTCCAGGATGCCGTGGAGCGCCGCCTGGTCGACGTGGCTGGCGCGCAGCGTCGTGCGCCCCTCGTCGACGGTGACGTCGAGGCCCTGGAACGCGTCGAGCAGCTCGATGCCGAACTCCCCCTTGACCACCACGATGTAGTTGCCGGTGACGGGCATCCTCACGCCTTCCTGTGCGGGCACCTGGCGGAGTTGGTGAGCGTCCCGCAGTGCCACCTTCACGCACCCGGGCCCGACGGGCCTCACCTCGACGGGGTGATTGCGAGCCCTCCGACACGCCGGCGAAGGCTTCCCGACGCCAACCTGTCGCGCCCGTGAACAGGTGGCAGTACCCTGTCCGGCGTGGCGGTCGAGGCGAAGCCGACGGGCAATCTTGCCCGACGCCGGCCCGCGCGCTTCTCCGCAACGAAGTTCGCCACCCCCGCCCCAGCGGCCTGGCTCGTGCCGCGCCGGGAGCTGCTCGCCCGCCTCGATGCCGGGTCCGGGTCGACGCTGCGCATGGTCGTCGGCTCTCCGGGCTCGGGCAAGACGAGCCTGCTCGCCGAGTGGTCGCGCGCGCAGCCCGCCGGCACCGCGGTGTGGCTGAACGCCGACGCCGCCGACCGCGACCCCGTCCGCTTCTGGCAGGGGATCATCGAGGGGCTGCGCGACCTCGTCCCGAGCTTCGCCGAGGAGACCTACGACCTGCTCACGCTCGACGGTGCGGTCGACGCCGACGCGCTCGAGTCGTTCCTCGGAGCCTGCGCCGACCTCGACCACGACGTCAACGTGGTCGTCGACGACTTCCAGCTCGTCTCCCCCGCGGTCCACGACCACTTCCGCTTCCTCGCCTCCCGCGGTCTTGCGTCGCTGCACCTCACCATCGGCACCCGCTCGGAGCCACCCATCGGGCTCGAGCGGCTCCGCCTTGCCGGCCGGCTCTGCGAGATCCGCGACGCCGACCTCCGCCTCTCGATCGACGAGGCCGCGCTGCTGCTGCGCGCGCTCGCCGTCGAGGCCGATCGCGACGACCTCGAGCTGCTCCAGGACCGCACCGAGGGCTGGGTCGCCGGCGTCCAGCTCGCGGCCATCGCCATGCGCGACAGCGACGAGCCGAAGGCCTTCCTGCGCCGCTTCGCGGGTACCTCGCAGGTCGTCTCCCAGTACCTGTCCGCGGAGCTGCTCGACTCGCAGGTCCCCGCCGTGCGCCGGTTCCTGCTCGACACCTGCGTGGTCGACGAGCTCACGCCCGACCTCGCGGCCGTGCTGTCACCCGGCACGGGCGTGACCCCCACCGACATCGAGGCGGCGAACCTCCTCATCACCCGCCTCGACCCGGCCGGGGTGACGTTCCGCTACCACCACCTGTTCGCCGAGCTGCTCCGCCACCACCTCCACGCCACCGAGCCCGAGCACGAGCGCGAGCTGCACCGGCATGCGGCCGAGTGGTACGAGCGCCACGGCGACCTCGCCCTGGCGTTCCGCCACCGCTGGCGCGCAGGAGCCCAGACCGAGGCCATGGGCCTGATCCACGGGCACGTCCTGAGCGAGTACCTGGCCGGACACGTGCCGCAGGTCAGCGAAGTCGGCCGCTCCCTCACCGACGCCGACCTGCGCGCCGCGCCCGGCCCCTCGGTGAGCTATTGCTCGGCGCTGGTGCTCGAAGGCCTGCCCGAGGCGGCCGAGCAGCTCATCGGGCGCGTGGAGGCCGCCGTGGGCAACCGGCTCACGCCTCCGGAACGGGTGCAGCTCGCCGGCACGAGCGTGGTGGCCTCGGGCATCCTGGGCGACATCCCGGCGGTCATCACCGACGGTCAGGCCGCGCTCGAGCTGGCCGCCGCCACCGGCGTCCGCACCGAGTGGGTCGACGTGGTGCGCACGCTCCTGCTGCGCGCGTACGCGTGGGAGGAGCTCTTCGACCTGGCGGAGCCCCTCGTCCCCGAGGTCGTGCACGACACCGGGCCCCTCGAGTCGATCGAGCTCCGCACCGCAATCGCCCAGGTCCGATGGCAGCAGGGCCGGCTCGGCGACGCCCTCCGCCTCGCCGAGGGCGCGGTCGCGGCCGTCGAGGGCCACGGGGTGACGGACGCCAACGTCGGCCTCGCGCCACGGGCCATGCTCGGCAAGGTGCTGCTCGAGCTCGGGCGGGTCAACGCGGCCGAGGTCGAGTTGCAGGGCGCCAGCGCGTCCGAGTCCGTGGTCCGCGCGCCCATCATCATGCTCGCCCGGTGCGGGCTCGCGCGGATCTGGCGGGCCGAGGGCAAGTTCGACGCCGCGCTGCTCGCGCTCGACGACGCCCGTCGCACGGTTCGGCGCCCGCTCCCCGGCGCGGTGCTCGCCTCTCACGTCGACCTCGCCCGGGCGAACATCCTCATCGACCTGGGTGAGCTCGCGGACGCCGAGCGGCTCATCGAGAGCGCCCGCGAGGGCCCGGCGCAGCTGCTCGCCGCCGCACGGCTCGACACGGCGTGCGGCCGGTTCGACCGGGCGTCGGTCGCGCTCGACAAGCTCGGCACCGACGAGGGCTCGACGCGGCAACGGCTCGCGGTCGCCATCGGGAAGCTGGCGGTGGCGTGCGCGGCAGGCGACGACACCGACGAAGCGGCCTCGCTCGTCCTCGACCTGGCCGAGCCCGAGGGCTTCGTGTTCCTCATCCCCGAGGCGGGCGCCGCGGTGCTCGACGCGGTGTGCCGCGTCGGTCGCCGCCGGCCGCGCACCCCGTACCTCGACCAGCTCCTCGTCACCCGTCCCCACGCCGTGTCCGTCGGGAACGCCACCATCGCGTACGCCATCGACGCGCTGAGCGAGCGCGAGCGCGTGGTGCTCCGGTACCTCGTCACGGCCATGTCGTACCGCGAGATCGCCGACGAGCTCTACGTGTCGGTCAACACCATCAAGACGCACGTGAAGAACATCATCCGCAAGCTCCAGGCGAGTTCCCGCGCCGATGCCATCACGCGAGCCCGTGCCCTCCACTACCTCTGACCCCCGCATGGGGCCGGAGTCGGGCAAGGACCCAGCATGAGCGAGGCAAGCGGCATCGAGGTCGTCGCGGCCGGCTTCGCCACCCTCGCCTGCTGGAGCCTCGTGTCGGACCGACTGGGCCGCTGGAACATCACCGCGCCCATCGTGTTCGTGGCGGCCGGCCTCGTGCTGGCCAACCCCCCGATCTCGGCCATCCACGTGTCGCTCAGCTCACAGGGCGTGCGCGAGGTGGCGGAGATCGCCTTGGCGGTGGTGCTGTTCAGCGATGCCTCGACGGTGAAGGTCGGTGCGCTGCGACGCGACTACGCCCTGGCGGGGCGCCTGCTGCTGATCGGGTTGCCGCTCACCATCGCGCTGGGCACCGTGGTCGCCCACACCCTGGTGCCGGGGATCTCGTGGGTGGTGAGCGCCGTCATCGGCACCGCCGTCGCACCGACCGACGCGGCCCTCGGGGCGGCGATCATGTCCGACCGCGACATCCCTTCCCGGCTCCGGCGTGCGCTCAACGTCGAGAGTGGGCTCAACGACGGCATCGCCACACCGTTCGTCAACTACTTCCTCGCCGCAGCGGTGGCCGGCACGGCGCTGGCCACGAACACCGGGCACCACCCATTGGTGGAGCTGCTCCTCGGCATCGGCGTGGGCGGGCTCCTCGGCGGCGCCGGTGGCTGGGCGATGAACGCCGCCCGCACGCACGGCCTGTCATCGGCGCCGTCGCGCAGCGTGGGCGTGGCGGCCCTCTCGATCGTGGCGTACTCGCTCGTCGTCGCCATCGACGGCAACGGCTTCGTCGCGGCGTTCGTCGCCGGGCTCGCCTACAGCGCGTCGACCAGTGCGGTGCACGGCGTCGTCGAGCGCGACTTCACCGAGAAGGTGGGCGGCGTGCTCTCGGCGGTGGTGTGGTTCCTGTTCGGCACGCTCGTGTTCGGCGTGCTGCGGCACGCCACGTGGCGCGACGTGGCCTTCGCCGTGCTGGCGCTCACGCTCGTGAGGATGGTGCCGGTGGCCCTCTCGCTGCTGGGGACGCGGCTCGACCGGGGGACGGTGGCGCTCCTCGGCTGGTTCGGTCCCCGAGGCCTCGCCAGCGTCGTGTTCGGCCTCCTGGCGTTCGACACCCTCCCGACCTACGACGGCAAGCAGGTCATCACCGCGATCGCCGCCACCGTGCTGCTCAGCGTCGTGCTCCACGGGGCCAGCGCGGCCCCGCTCGGCCGGCGCTTCGCCCGCACCCACCCCGCGGCCACGGACACGGGCACGGGCACGGGGTCGAGCGACGGCTGAGTCAGGTCAGCCGTCGCGCTCGTCGGGTGTGACGGTGGCGAGGTCGCGGGCCACGACGATGGTTCCGTCGAAGGCCGCCGCGGCCTGGTCGACCCACGGTTGCTCGTCGGCCTCGGTGGGAGCCGGGGCGGGGACGAGGTGGGTCAGAACCAGGGTGGCCACGCCGTTGCGCTGCGCGGTCTCGGCGGCCTGCTGCACCGACGAGTGGTAGTCGAGCACGTCGAGCAGGCGGGGCAGCCCGATCAGCTCGATGAGGTCGGGGCGGACCACGGTGTGCACCAGGACGTCGGCGTCACGGCAGAGGGCGTCGAGCCCGGAGCACGGCACGGTGTCGCCGGCGATGACGACGGCACGGCCGCCCTCCTCGATCCGATAGCCGACGGTGGGGTGGACGGGGGCGTGATCCGTGGGGGCGGCGAGGATCCGCACGCCTGCATCGTCGAACACCACGCCGTCGGTCACCTCGGTGACCGGGTCGTCGGGGCGCCACGTCAGGTCCTCGTGGTGCGCCAGGCGGTAGCCGATGTCGGTCTCCAGCATCGCCTCGGTGCGGCGCACCAGATCGGCGGTGCCCACCGGCCCGGTGATGGGCAGCGGCTGCGGCGCCATGGCCATCGCCCACCGCATGGTGATGAGGTCGTTGAGGTCGGTGACGTGGTCGCTGTGGAGGTGGGTGAGCCAGAGCCCGCGGAGGGCGCCCACGCCGATGCCGGCCGCGCCGGCCCGCATCAGCACGCCACGCCCGCAGTCGAACAGCAGGGCTCCGGCCGAGGTGTGCACCAGGGTCGCCGGACCGGCCCGGTTCGGATCGGGGAGCGGGCTGCCGCTCCCGAGGATGGTCACGTGCACGGCAGGCCCCCGGACGTCGAATGCGGCCACCGTAAGTAGTGGCACGCATAATGTCAAAACCTCCGCGGAGGGGGCCAGGACAGGTCCCGGGCGGGGTGCGTCGGAGTCTGGCACGCTGTCGCTCCATGCCACTCGGGTTTCGGGGATGACCGTCGACCGCTTCGGGCTGGAGGGCCGCGTCGCCATCGTCACGGGTGGCGGCAAGGGCATCGGCGCCGCCGCCGCGGTGGCGCTGGCCGAGGCGGGCGCCGATGTGCTCCTGGTGGCCCGTACGGCCGCCGACCTCGACGAGGTGGCCGAGGGCGTGGTGGGGACCGGGCGCCGCTGCGAGACGCTGGCCGGCGACGTCAACGACACCGAGGTGCTGGCCACCGCCGTCGACCGCGCCGTCGCCGCGTTCGGGCACCTCGACATCGTGGTCAACAACGCCGGCGGCTCCCTGTCGCGGCCCTTCCTGGCCACCACGGTCGGCCAGCTCGAGCGAGCGTTCCACTTCAACGTCTCGGTGCCGTTCGAGCTGAGCCGCCTCGCCGTCCCCCACCTGCTCGAGCGCGAGGGCGCGTCGATCGTCAACATCAGCTCGATCGCCGGCCGCCAGGCGGTCCGCGGCGGCATGACGCACAGCCTCACGAAGGCGGCCGAGTCCCAGCTCACCCGGTTGATGGCCGCCGAGCTCGCGCCCCGCATCCGGGTCAACGCGGTGCTCCCCGGTGCCGTCGAGACCGAGGCGCTCGCCGACTACCTCGACGCCTTCGGGCCCGACGTCCGCGACGCGATGCGCCACCGCACCCTGCTGCGCCGCAACGGGACTCCCGACGACATCGCCGCGGCAGTGGTGTTCCTGGCGTCACCGGCCGCGTCGTGGATCACGGGCAAGCTGCTCGAGGTCGACGGCGGCGCCGAGGAGAACCTCATCCCGCACGACCTCCCCGACCTCGACCCCCGGGATCCCGCAACCGTGGCTCCCCCGCCGGTCCGACCCGCTCGAACGGAGCCCTGACATGACCTACCGCGTGATCCAGTGGGCCAGTGGCGGCGTCGGCCGCGCCGCCATGCAGGCCGTGATCGACCACCCCGACCTCGAGCTGGTGGGCTGCTGGGTGCACGCCGCCGACAAGGAGGGCACCGACGTCGGCACGCTCTCCGGCGGCGACCCCATCGGCGTGACGGCCACGGGCGACGTCGACGCCCTGCTCGCGACCGACGCCGACTGCGTCGTCTACAGCCCGATCTTCGCCGACCCGTCGGTGGTCACGCGGCTCCTCGAGTCCGGCAAGAACGTGGTCACCCCGCTCGGCTGGTTCTACCCACCCGACGCCGAGCGCGACCGCTTCGACGCCGTGTGCCGCGGCGCGGGCGTGACCCTGCACGGCACCGGGATCCACCCCGGCGGCATCACCGAGCGCTTCCCGCTGATGATCTCGGCCCTGTCGGGATCGATCACGCACGTGCGCGCCGAGGAGTTCTCCGACATCCGCACCTACGGCGCGCCCGACGTCATCCGGGACTGGATGCTCTTCGGCAAGACCCCAGAGGAGGCCCGCGGGAGCATCATGGCCGGCGCGCTCGGAGCCGGGTTCCGGCAGTCGGTGTGGATGGTCGCCGACGAGCTCGGGTTCGACCTCGACCCGGAGCTGCGCACGACCCACGACATGGCCGTCGCCACCGCCCCCATCGACTCCCCCATCGGGCCCATCCAGCCGGGCACCGTCGCCGCGCAGCGCTTCAGGTGGGAGGGCCTGGTCGACGGCGAGCCCGTCGTGACCGCAGCGGTGAACTGGTTGATGGGTGATGCCGACCTCGATCCGCCCTGGGTCTTCGGGCCCGAGGGCGAGCGCTTCGAGGTCGAGGTCACGGGCGACCCCGGCACGATGCTCACGTTCAAGGGACTCCACCCGCACAGCATCGAGGAGGGCCTGCGCCGGAACCCCGGCATCGTCGCCACGGCGATGCACTGCGTCAACGCGGTGCCCTACGTCTGCGCCGCGGAGCCCGGGCTGCTGACCTACCTCGACCTGCCGCTCGTGGCGGGCCGGGCCGCGTCGGCCCTGCGCAAGGGGCGGGGCGCGTGATCCTCGACCGCTTCCGCCTCGACGACCGCGTCGCCATCGTCACCGGTGCCGGACAGGGCATCGGTCGGGGCATCGCGGTCGGGCTGGCCGAGGCCGGCGCCGACGTGGTGCTCGCCGCCCGCACCGAGACCGACCTCGAGGAGGTGGCAGCGCTGGTGCGCGAGCGCGGCCGCCGCGCCCTGGTGGTCCCCACCGACGTCACCGAAGCCGCGGCGCTCGAGCGCCTCGTCGAGCGCACCATCGCCGACTTCGGACGCCTCGACGTCCTGGTGAACAACGCGGGCGGCACCATGCCCCGCGCTGCGATGGTCACCAGCGAACGGTTCCTCGAGCAGGCCTTCCGCTTCAACGTCACCGCGGCGTTCACCCTCACCAAGCTCGCGGCGCAGGCGATGGCCGACACCAGCGGCAGGGGCGCGGTGGTGAACATCTCGTCGCGCTCGGCCAGCATGACGCAGACGAGCTTCGTGGCCTACGGCGCCGCCAAGGCCGCGCTCGACCGGATGACGCGCAACATCGCCCCCGAGCTCGCGCCACGAGTCCGGGTCAACGCCATCGACGTCGGCGGTGTGGCGACCCGGTCGCTCGACATCGTGCTCACCGATGACAACCTGCGCGGGATGTTCCTGGCGGGCACGCCGATGGGGCGCCCGGGCGAGCCCGAGGACATCGCGTGTGCGGTGCTGTACCTCGTCTCCGATGCCTCGTCGTGGGTCACCGGGAAGGTGTTCGACGTCGACGGCGGCACCGAGAGTCCCGCCATCACCGTGCCCGTGCCCCCGCCCGAGCCGGTCGAGGGCCGCGAAGGCCCCTACCGCGTCTGACGCCCCCCGGCCGCGTTCTTGGTCGAACCCTGGTCGCCCCAGCGACCGAAGATCGACCCAAAGCGGTGAGCGGGGGACGGGGCCGGGCGTGCCGCGGCCGTCCCGGTGACCTAGCTTCGCCGGGGCGGACCGCGCCCGCCGGGTGAGCGGGCCTGCGCGACGAGCCACGAGCGAGGGAGACGCACGCACATGGACGGGACCCACCACGACGGGGTGGCGGCCGCCGGCCTCGACACGGGCTCGCTCTCGCTCGACACGATCTTCCGCGACCACCGCCGCTACGACGACCTGGTGCGGCGCTGCCTGGGCGAGGAGCCGATCCCCACCGCCGTGGTCTTCCCCATCGAGGAGACTGCGCTGCGCGGTGCCGTCGAGACCGCCCAGGTCGGCATCACCCGTCCGATCCTGGTCGGCCCCGAGGCCCTGATGCGGTCTGCGGCCGGCGCGGCGGGCCTCGACATCTCCGGGCTCCAGCTGGTCGAGGCCGCCGACGAGGCCAGCTCGGCCGCGGCCGGTGTGCGCCTCGTCCACGACGGGTCGGCTCGCATGCTCATGAAGGGCAGCCTGCACACCGCGGCCCTGCTCCACGCGGTGCTCGCGCACGACGGCGGCCTGCGGGGCAGTCGCCGGGTGAGCCACGTGTTCGCCTTCGACATCCCCGCCTACCCCAAGCCCCTGCTCGTCACCGACGCAGTCGTGAACATCTCGCCGACGCTCGCCGACAAGGTGGACATCTGCCAGAACGCGATCGACCTCGCCCATCGCCTCGGCATCGAGCGACCCAAGGTCGCCATCCTGTCGGCCATCGAGACCGTCGACCCCGCCATCCCCTCCACCATCGACGCCGCGGCGCTGTGCAAGATGGCCGACCGGGGCCAGATCACCGGCGGCCTCCTCGACGGCCCCCTCGCCATGGACGATGCCATCAGCCCGGCGGCAGCCACCACCAAGCACATCGAGTCGGCGGTCGCGGGCGACGCCGACGTGCTCGTGGTCCCCGACGTCGAGGCGGGCAACATCCTCTACAAGGACCTCACCTACCTCTCGGGTGCCGACGCCGCCGGCGTCGTCCTCGGCGCCACGGCACCCATCGTCCTCACGAGCCGCGCCGACACGGTCCGCACCCGGATCGCCA
>JADGOP010000406.1 GCA_017882935.1 Actinomycetota bacterium | reverse complement strand
GGCCTCGTCACCGAGCGACGGATGCCCAGGCTCGCCACCACGCCGATCACCGCCACCGCACCGCCCACCAGGTAGGCCGTGCCGAACGACGGCCGGAGCCCGTCGTGCGACATCGAGAGCTGCAGCGTCTCCATGAGCTGGATGCCGGCCACCTGGCCCACCTGTCCCACCATCTGCAGGGCGGCGCTGGCCGTGCCCAGCCACTCGTCCTCGACCGCGTTCGCCACCGTGGCCGCGATCGATGGCGAGCACACGCCGAGGCCGAGCCCCGACATGGCGAGGGCGGTCAGCACCAGCAGGTCACCGGCGCCGTGCGACACCACCGCGAACAGCAGCATCGAGAACGCCACACAGGCCACCCCGAACGCGATCGAGATCCGCTCGCCGATCCGCACCGCGGTGTAGCCCGCGATGGGCGCGGCGATGGAGAACACCAACGGCCGCGCGATCTGCAGCACCCCCACGTGGGCCTCGCCGTAGTGGAAGACCTGCTCGAGCAGCAGCGGCGTCAGGAAGAAGCCGCCGAGGTAGGCGAAGTTCACGCAGAGCTGTGCCGCCATGGGCAGCACGAAGTTGCGGCGGCGGAACCAGCGCAACGGGATCAGCGGCTGCTCGGCCGAGCGCTCGACCAGCACGAACAGCACGATGCCCACCGGAGCCGCGCACAGCGCCAGGAGCGTGCCGATCGACCCCCAGCCCCACACCGGCCCGCGGTTGAACCCGAGCAGCAGGCCCGCGACGGCCAGGGTGAGCGCGAGCGCGCCCTTCACGTCGAGTGAGCCCTTGGCCACGCGCTCGGTATCGGGCAGCACCACCGCGTTGATCAGGATCGCCAGCGCGATGAGGGGCACCTGGGCCACGAACAGCCAGCGCCAGCTCACCGCCTCGATGACGGGGCCACCGATGGCCACACCGAGCACCGGTCCCCCGGCGCCGACCAGCGACCACCAGCCCATCACCTTCGAGCGTGACTCCGGGGGGAACACGCTGAACAGGAGCGACCAGGAGGCAGCCGTCGTGCACGCGCCCTCGACGCCCGACAGCAGCCGGGCCGCGATGAGCAGGCCCGCGTTCGGCGCCAGGATCGTGAGCACCGAGCACAGCAGCGCTCCCGACATGCCGATGAGGTAGAGGCGGCGGTGGCCGTAGAGGTCGCCGGTCTTGCCGAGCGTCGGTGCCGCCACGCCGATGACCAGCAGCGGCCCGGTGATGGCCCAGGTGAGGGTGTTCGAGGTGGTGCCCAGGTCGCGGGCGATGCGCACCAGCGCCACGTTGAAGATCGTGAAGGTGAAGTTGACCGACAGCAGGCCGAACAGCACCGACCAGAGCAGGATCTGCGGGTAGCGGGGCGAGGCCGCCACGAGGGCATGCCGGCGACGGACCCAGCTGATCCCCGACTGCTCGTCGACGGCGACGAGGCGGGCATGCTCGGTCGTCTCGTGGCCCTCGTCGCCTTCGTCCCCCCACTTCACCCGATGATTGTCGACCACCGCGCCTGCGGCCGTCAGATCCTTTGCCCTTTGACGCGCTTTGGGTCAAAGCGAATGTTCTGTGAGAAGCACCGGAAAACGTGCCGTTCCGGGGTTAGCTACAGCAAGCGCGCCCCACGCTTGCTGTAGCCAACCGGAAAAGTGCCCGCAATGCGGGGCTTCCCACAGAACATTCGGGTCATTCGGCTTCGGCTTCGACGACGGTGATGTCCTCCTCGATGGCGTGCAGCTCGCCGTCGTCGCCGAGCACCGAGATGGTCTCGTCGATGAGGACGTCGCCGTCGGGGGTCTCCACCGCGATGGTCTCGTCGGTGGCGAGGATGTTGCCCTCGCTGTCGACGGCGGCAACCAGGTCGTCGACGACGACGTCGCCCTGCTCGTCGACACCGCCCGTCACGACCTCGACGACTTCGATGTCGTCCTCTGCGGGCGGGGTGTTGTCACCGGTGCTGCTCATCGTGGCCTCCTCTGGCGCAGGCCACCGTGGCCCGCACCAGAGCGTGACACACCGGGCGAGCGGGCACGGCGTCGGCTCGGGGCGAACGCCGCCAGGGCCCAGACGACAAGCGGCTGACGCGACCCGGCACGCCAGCGGGGCACCCGACGACGGGCGAGACTGCTCGCGACCGACGAGCCGGAGGACGACGATGACGACCTTGAGCGACGTGGTGGCACTGGCCGAGCCGGAGCAGTTCCTGGTGACGGTCGCGACGCTCCGGGCCGACGGCACCATCCAGTCCTCGGTGGTCAACGCCGGCGTCCTCCCCCACCCCGTCAGCGGCGACGACGTGCTGGCCCTCGTCACCTATGGCGCCACCAAGCTGCGGAACCTGCGAGCCAGGCCGCAGATCACCGTCACGGTGAGGTCGGGATGGCAGTGGGCGACGGTCGAAGGTCGGGCCGAGCTGGTCGGGCCCGACGACCCGCACCCTGCGGTCGACCCGGAGCGTCTGCGCTTCCTGCTTCGTGAGGTGTTCACCGCGGCCGGCGGCACCCACGACGACTGGGACGCGTACGACGCCGAGATGGCGGCCCAGCACCGCACCGTCGTGCTGATCGTGCCGACCCGCATCTACAGCAACTGACCGCGTGGGGCGGCCGCCGCCGTCAGCCGGTGAAGGTCGGCTCCGCCGCGACCGGGGCGGCAGGCGGGGCGGTCGTCGGGTGGTAGGCCACTGGCGTCGTCTCCCACGGAAGCGGCTTGAACGTGGCGCCGGCGAACGCGATCACGTCGCCGCCCGACTTCGAGTAGTCGTTGATCTGGGCGAGGATCACGGCGCAGCTGAAGTAGCCCGTCCCCTTCAGGATCGCCTTGGACGGGTCGGCCTCGACGGCGGCGTCGAAGGCGTCGGGATCGACGTTGCCCTTGGCGCAGTCGAGCCTCTTCCCGGAGCCCACGGTGATCGACCGGTGGATGGTGAAGGTGGTCGAGACGTTGCCGTGGGCGTCGGCGGTGATGCCGCGCTGGCCGAACGTGTCGGTGCCGAAGTCGCACTCGGACGGGCCCTTCACGCTGGC
>JADGOP010000405.1 GCA_017882935.1 Actinomycetota bacterium | reverse complement strand
CGCCGTCGTGCCCGAACGTGCCGTCCCCGCCGGCCGACGGTGGAGTCATGTAGCCCAGCCCGAAGCTCATGGGCATGCCGATCACGTGGTCGGGTCCGCTCACCTGTACCTCGATGGCCCGGGCCACCGTCTCGGGGGCCAGCAGCCGAACGCCGTCGACCTCACCGATCAACGACGCGTACAGCTTGGCGATGGCCCGCGCCGTGCCGACCCCGTTCGACGACGGCATCTCTGCCGCCAGCACGTCGGGCCGATTCCACATGTCGTCGTAGTTGAACAGGTTCGACGGGCCTCGCAGCACCTGGCCGAGCAGCGTGTCGGGCCCAAGGAAGGCATCCATGGCCTCGGCCGCCTCCAGCTCGATGACCGGGGGGTAGAGCTTGGCAACCCGGTCCAGCTCGCCCTCGGGCAGCCCGATGAAGAAGTCGAGGCCCAGGGGCCCGGCGATCTCCTCGGCGAAGTAGCGGCCCAAGCTGCGACCGGTCGCCCGGCGCACCACCTCGCCCAGGATCCACCCGTAGGACCGTGCGTGGTAGCCGTGGGCCGTGCCCGGCTCCCACACCGGGGCCTGGGCGGCGATGGCCTCGACCACACCGTTCCAGCCGAGCACGTCGTCCATGGTCACCGCCCCGGTGACGGCGGCCAGCCCCGCCTCGTGCGACAGCACCCATCGCAACGGGATGTCACCCTTGCCGGCCTGCGCGAACTCAGGCCACCAGGTTGCCACCGGCGCGTCGAGGTCGAGCACGCCGCGCTCCACCAACAGGTGCACACACGTGGCCGCGACCCCCTTGGTGGTGGAGAAGACCAGCTGCAGGGTGTCGCGCTGCCACTCGCGGCCCAGCTCGCGGTCCGCCCAGCCGCCCCACATGTCGACGACCGCTCGGCCCCGGTGGAACACGCACACCGCGGCGCCGACGTCACCGTGCTCAGCGAAGTTGGCGGCGAAGGCTTCGGCCACACCCTCGAAGCCGGGGGCGACGGTGCCTTCGATCGGGGTCGCAGTCATGGCAGTGAGCCTAGGAAGGATGGACCAGATGTCTCGGGACGCGTCACCCGACTATCGGGAACCGGCGCTCGGCCGCCAGCTGATCGAGCGCCGCCTGCATGGCCCCGGTCAGCTCGTCGTAGCACTCGCGGACCACGGCGTCGTCCTCGGCCGCCTCCGGCCCGTACCGCGTCGACCAGTCGATGGGCTCGAGAAGCTCGACCTTGATCTTGGCCGGGAGGGGCCACGTCGGACTCCCTCCAGGCACCACGCCGAACGGCGGCCCCAGAACCAGCGGCATGACCTTGATGCGGAACAGCCGGTCGAGGCCGAGCCGCTTGGCCAGGCGCTCGCCACGAGCGAGGACCACGACCGTCTCGTGCGCGCCGATCGACACGGCCGGCACCACGGGCACCTGCGTTCGCAGCGCCAGGCGGATCACCCCGAGGCGACCACCGAACTCGATGCGGTTGCGCTCCCCCCACGGCCGGAACACCTCGTAGTCGCCGCCGGGGTAGTCGATCAGGATCGCGCCGCGGCGCAGGATCGCCTCGGCCTCGGCCGCGCCCGCCTCGATGGCGCCGGCCCGGGCCATCGCCGGGCCCACGCCGGGCAACCCCAGGAAGAACGAGTGGAACAGGGCGTAGATGGCCTCGTCCTCGCCGCGCTCGCGCCACCACGCCGTCAGGAGCACCGGGATGTCGGGTGGCATCTGGCCCCCCGAGTGGTTGCCCACCACCAGGAACGGCCCGTGCTCGGGGACCCGGTCGAACCCCGTCACCTCCGACCGGAAGTACGAGACGTACCGCTCGAGGATCGGCCGGGCGGCGCGCAGGAAGGCCGGGTCGCGGGCTGAACCCACAGACGCTGGAGTCTCGGCCATGGCCGGCACTGTAGGTCGGTGAGGGACGCCTGGCCTCGGCCGATCAGCCGGTGTCGACACGCGACCGGAGCTCGTCGAGTGCGGCCTCGAGGTCGGCAGTCAGCGCCCAGGGGTCCGGGAGGCTTGCCGGACAACCGAGCACGCTTACGTCGAGCGCGTCCGCGTAGCTCCACGCCGTGATGTTCACACCGATGCCCTCGAGGATGGGGCCGACCGACCACAAGCGCGTCACGACCCCTCCGTCGAGCTCGAGACGCGAGCGCGGGCCGGCCACGTTCGAGGCGATCACGTTGACCGGCGGGCGCAACCTGTCGGCGAGGTGCGTCCGACCCCAGAGACGCACGCCGAGCGGGTAGAGGTGGAGCGGCGTGAGACCCGCCCGGTACTCGAACATCTCGGTTCCCAACGCGCTGCGGACGCGTCGGGCAGCGCGCGTCATGTCGTGGACGGCGCGGAGCCGTAGCACCGGGTCCGCCATCTCGGTGTGCAGCGACAGGATCAGGTTGTCGACGTGATTGCCACTCAGGCGACGTTCCCCCACCCGAGTGCCGAGCGGCACGGCCGCGAGCAGACCCTTCCGCGGCAGCTCGTGACCGCGGAGGAGGTAGCGCCGCAGCGCTCCACCGCACACAGCGAGGAACACGTCGTTGAACGTCGCGCCGAACGCCTGCTTGACCGCGCGCACGTCCCGCAGCGGCAGGGGAGTCATGGCGAAGGTCCGCTCGGGGGTCAATGACACGTTCAGCGACGTCCGCGAGGACGAGAACGGTCGCGGTAGCGGCACCGTCGCCGCGCGGTCCTCCCGCCTTGCGGCCCGCAGGCCATGGACCGACTCCCGCGCGAACTGCGGCAGGTGGGCGAACCGCCGGGCTTGGCTGTGGGCCGCCTGACGATAGAGGGCCCCGTTCGAAGGAAGTGGTTCGGGGCGCGCCGACTGCACGATCGCGGAGTCCGAATCGATGACGAACGCATTTTCGAGCAGGGCGACAGCGGCACCTCCATCCGCCAGCGCATGGTGGAGCTTGACCACGAAGGCGATCTCGTGGTCGGCCAGCCCGTCGACCACGGTCAGCTCCCACAGCGGGCGATCCCGGTCGAGCGGCGACCCGGCGATCTCGGAGATGATCGCGGCGAGCTCGC
>JADGOP010000404.1 GCA_017882935.1 Actinomycetota bacterium | reverse complement strand
GAGGACCGGCAGCGGCGGCGGCAGGTGGTCGTCCTCGATGAGCCAGACCTGGGCCTCCTCCGGCTCGTCGTCCCGCCGCAGGTCGGCCGAGATGACCATTGGCCGACTACGCATGGCCTCGAGGGCCCGCAGCGCGTCGTGGTGGGCCTCGATCGACCGGTCCTCACGGCGCGGCCGGCGCCGCATCAGCACGACGACCACCGCCAGCACCCAGACGGCGCCGACGACCCCGGTGATGAGCAGCTCGAGCGGCATCGGCGTCGCACCTCCCTCGTCCTCAACCGGCCGACGGCCACGCGAGGGCCTCGTCCGGTTCCGCAGCCGGGGGCCGGTCGTTGGCCGCGCGGATCACGATGGTGCGCCGAGCACCCTCCTGCCCTGCCGCGGGCTGCCGTGGCCCCGTGAGCATGGAAGGCCCGGCGGCCGGGCCCGCATCGACGTCGACCAGTCCCGCCTCCACGAGCGCCTTGAGCGCGCGCCCGAGCTCGCGCTGGCTCAGCCCGAGCTGATGCGCGAGGGAGCGGGCGCTGCGGTGCCCGTCGATGGCTTGGACCACCCGCCACAGCTCGGCGGTGAGGACGACCTGCCGGCTGTCGAGCGTCGCGGCCAGCCGCGGGCGGGCGTCGGCACCGGGCACGACGCGCTGCACCTCCCGTAGCTCCTCCAGACGCTCCCGGGCGCCCGCGAGGATCGTCCGCACGTCGAGCCCCTCGCCCTGGCTCACGGCCACCGAGTGCTGCGTCGGCTGCAGCTCGAAGGTGCCGTGCGGCGCGGCCAGCAGCAGCGCCGTCGCCTCCTCGGCCCGGACGGCCAGGTCGCGACCGGGCACGCCCGCGCTGTCGAGGCGTGCCACGCGGCCCTGACTGAAGTGGATCATGGCGTTGAACTGCGACGTTCTCACGCGCAACGTGCCGGTCACGCGCTTGCGGCGGGCGATGGTGAGCACGTCGGCGAAGTTCAGGACGTCGAGCGTTCCTTGCAGCATGGGTGATCTCCAGCCGTAGAGGTCGGCGGGCCCGACGGGGGAGGACCCGGGCGGTCCCGCCAGGGATGGGGAGTTGGCCGGAGGCAACCCGAGCTGTCGGGCCGTGCGCCGCACCGGCGTCGGTTGCCCGCCCATCGGGGTTGCCCTCCCCAGCACCTTTCGCGCGGGGTCATGTCTCGTTGTAGACCCGAACGGCCTGGTGCACAAGCGCGGAAGCGAGACGAATCGTCAGGGGTCCGCAGGCGACGTCGCGGCGGATCAGGAGATGGCGGCTGCCCGCTTCACGGGCGGGAAGTACGGCACCGTGGTGGGATCGGCCCGGTAGGCGGTCGACCGGGCGAGGCGCTGGTCGTGGCTGCGGTTCACCAGTGCGACCCACAGGATGAACGAGGCCCACAGCAGGGCGCTCAGGGTCCCAGCCACCGCGGCCAGGTCGCGGTGGCGCGGGAGTTGGGCCAGCAGGGTGCCGGCATGGACGGTGCCTGCGTGGCCGACCGCGAACACGCCCACGACGAGTGCTGCCCACGACCCGATGAGCCACCGGGGCGTGACCCACTTGGTGGGGAACTCGACGTAGGCCTCGCCGTAGTCGGCGCAGATGAGCTTGGGGCGTCGCCTCGAGCGCCAGGCGATCTCGAGCGCGATGAAGGTCACGACCAGGGCCAGCGACACGAGGGCGAGGATCGAGATGACGCGGTGCCCGGTGCGGGCCTCGGAGAACAGCTCGTGCGTCTGGTGGGCGATGAGGCCCCGGTCGACGGCTGCCAACCACAGGTAGAGCCCGACCCGGATCAGGTTGAGCACCACCATCGCCGCCGCCGAGGCCTGCAGCGCGGTGCCGACGGGTCGCGAGGGTGCGGGGTCCGGTCCGAGGTAGGGGATGGTGAGCCGCGCCTGCTCCGAGTCCCCGACCCAGCGCGGCGGGCCGGTCGGGGTGACGGGCGCGCCGGGGCCGACGGACGCGATGGGTGCGGGACCAGGGGGTGGCGGGAGGTGACTCAACGACGTCCTCGGAGCGCGGTGGGTGGGCGCCCGTCCTCGTCGGCAGCCTGCGGTCCCGGCTTCAGCGATCCGTCACGGAGTCAGGCGTAGGAGCGGAGCTCGACGGTGTTGCCGTCGGGGTCGCGCACGTACAGCGCGGTGCCGTCGCCGCGGGCCCCGAAGCGCTGGTCGGGGCCGTCGACGACCTCGAACCGCCCCGACGCGGCCACCGCCTCGAGGTCGGTGCCGTCGGCGACCACGAGGGCGACGTGGTTGGCGTTCTCGCCGGTGCGCTCGATGCCGAGGAAGTCGATGAGCGTGGCGGGGTCGACGCGTGCCGACGGGAAGAACACCTCGCCCCGGCGCCACGCCTCGACCCGCAGCGGTTCGAGGCCGAGCTCGCCGCAGTAGAACGCGAGCGACCGCTCGACGTCGGCGACGTTGAGGACGATGTGGTCGAGCCCGACGACGCGCACGCCGCCCATCAGCTGACGTGGAGCTGGTCGCCGTCGACGGTGACGGTCCCACGCTTCAGCGGGACCGCCTTGGTGAACGCCTTGATGGTGGCCTCGAGCCCGGGGATCCTGGCGAACGTGCCCTGCGGCCCCCGGACCATGACCCCGGTCGTCACGTCGTACTTGGCATGGTGCCAGGGGCAGACGAGGCAGCCGTCGTCGTCGATGCTCCCGCCGGCGAGGTCGGCCCGGAGGTGGCGGCAGCGCCGGCCCACGGCGAAGTAGTCACCGTTGTTGCCCACGGCGAAGCCGTCGACGCCGGTCACTGTTCCCTCCGGCAGGTCCGAGGCGGGGAGGTCGTGGCTCATGGCTGGCTCCTTCGGGTCGGTTCCGGGCGGCAGCAGCCCGCCCAGTCTTGCCGCTGGATAGCTGCGCCGCGCCTCGAACGGACGTCTGATGGACACCCGGCCGGTCCGGCGCGACGGTGGGCGTCGGCGTCCGAACGTATCGGGCGACTACGAAGGGAGCGGAGCATGTACCTCTACAACCGCCGCGCACAGCTCGCGCCGGGCCACATCGCCGAAGCCATGGCTT
>JADGOP010000403.1 GCA_017882935.1 Actinomycetota bacterium | reverse complement strand
CGACATCAGCAGCTACGGCTGTGCCGACCCGGGCGACGCGTGGAACCCCGACGGGGCCGCCACCCCCGACGGCACCCTGGTGCCGATCAAGGGCATCGTCGAGAAGCCCCGCCCCGAGGACGCCCCCTCGTCGCTGGCCGTCATGGGGCGCTACGTCTTCACCCCCGACATCTTCGACGCCCTCGAGCTGGTGAAGCCGGGCGTCGGCGGGGAGATCCAGCTCACCGACGCCATCGCGCTGCTGCTCGGCGACGCCGACGTGTTCGGCTACGTGTTCCGCGACGGCCGCTACGACATCGGGTCCAAGCTCGACTACCTGCGGGCCACCGTTGAGCTGGCGCTCGAGCGCGACGACCTGGGCCCGCCGTTCGCCGCCTTCCTCACCGATCTGGTCGAGCGGCGTGGGCTCCACCCCGACCGCCCGGGCCCGGAAGCCTCGCCGCGCGGCTCGGCCTCGTAAGCTGTCACGGTGTCCGATCGCAGCCTGACCCACCTCGATCCGTTGGGCCGTGCTCGCATGGTCGATGTCACCCCGAAGGACCCCACGCACCGGCGTGCCATCGCCCGGGGGCGGGTCTACATGCAGCCCGAGACCACCTCGCTGGTGGCCCGGGGTGCGGTGTCGAAGGGCGATGTCCTGGCGGTGGCCCGCGTGGCCGGCATCCAGGCCGCCAAGCGCGCCCCCGACCTCATCCCGCTGTGCCACCCGCTGCTGGTGGGCTCGGTGTTCGTGAACTTCCGCATCGAGGACCACTACATCGAGGTCGAGACGCAGGTCGACACCGTCGACCGCACCGGCGTGGAGATGGAGGCGCTCACCGCCTGCTCCATCGCGTGCCTGACCATCTACGACATGTGCAAGTCGGCCGACCGCTCCATGGTCATCGGCGACGTCACGCTGTGGGAGAAGACGGGGGGCCGTTCGGGCACCTACCGCCGCCCGCCCGCAGCCGACGCCGAGCCCGACTCACCCGCGTCCTGGTAGACGCCCCTTTCGGGCCCGATCGCCCGCGGGCGGCTGGCGCGCGGCCGCTCGTCGTAGTAGAACTGTAACAACTGTTGTCGACCCGTCATGGGCCATTCCTGGCCTGGCCACCGTCGACTTCAGGTCCACCCATCCCCCCCGACCGCCGACCATCCACCCCTTTCCCGGGGTGTCGGGTTACGGTCCAGATACCAAAAGGCAGGCGTGGAGCGTGGCAATGCTGTTGCTGGGTGTCCTGGTCATTCTGTGGGCCGTACTCATCGGATCGTGGCTGAAGGACCGTGCCTCGACCCGCCCGGGTGACTCCGTCTCCGCGTTCCGTGACCAGCTGCACACGCTGCAGCGCACCCAGCCCGGCGGCCGCCGCAGCTCGCTGCGTGCCAGCCGCTCCGAGTCCTTCGCCCCCGTCGCCGCGTTCGGCCCCGGGCGCCCGGCGCCCCGCACCTCCTCCGTGTCGGCCAGCGTCCGCCGGCGCCGCCGCGACGTGCTGTTCGCCCTGGCCGGTGCGGCCGCCTTCACGTTCCTGCTCGCCCTCGTCCTGGGCGGGCCGCTGCTCATCGTCCTGAACGTGCTGTGCGACCTGGCGCTGGCCGGCTACGTCTTCGCCCTGCTCCAGCAGCAGCGCATCGCCCACGAGAAGCAGCTCAAGGTGCGGTACCTGCCGCACCAGCAGGCACCTGCCGCCGCCCGCGCCGTCCAGCGGCCCGTGAGCGGCACCCGCGCCTCCCGCACGGCGGGCACCCGCCCCGCACGGGTCCCGGTGCGCAAGGTCGACACCGCCATGGTGCCCCACTCCGCCGCAAACTGACCCCCTGCTGCCGACCAGTGCCGGCGTGCCACGAAGTGGGGCCCACCGGACCGATTGAGGCTCAAGGTGCCCCCACGAACCGGCCGATACCTCTGCATGGCCGCAGCTCAGACCAGCTCCCCCGGTACACCTGACGCCCCGGTGGCGCCCGCGGCGCGCCGCCGCCCAGCGCTCCTTGCCGGGTTGGCCCTGGTGGTGGCCATGGCACTGCTCACGTCGTGCCTCAGCAACAACCAGTCCAAGACGCTCTACCAGCTCAACACCGACCGCTACCACAACGGCGTGCGCAACCTGAGCCCGCTCTCCCAGTCGGTGTCGAAGGCGCAGGCCTGGGCCGACCACCTGGCCGCCATCGGCTACCTCCAGCACACCTACCTGCCCAGCAGCTACAGCGTGCGCTGGTGCGGCCTGGGCGAGAACGTGGGCTACGGCCCCGACACCGCGACGGTCGAGCGGGCCTTCATGGGCTCGCCCGAGCACCGGGCCAACATCCTGAACGGCACGTGGAACCACGCCGGCACCGGCGTGGCCCGCCGAGGGAGCACCGTCTTCGTGGTCCAGGAGTTCATCAAGACCTGCTGAGCCGCACCCAGGACGCGTCGGTCGAGGGAGGGGAGCCCGAAGCCGACCCGCAGCCACTGCCCGGCCTCACGGCCGGGCAGTGACGCGTCCGGGGGCCTTCGCGGCCTCGGCTAAGGTGGCTCTTCCTGCGGGGGTGTAGCTCAGTTGGCTAGAGCGCTTCGGTCGCATCGAAGAGGCCGTGGGTTCGAGTCCCATCACCTCCACCACCACGTCGGCGCCTACCCGGCGAGGTCGAACACCATCACGTACGACCCTGCGCTGGGGCCGGTGCCCGAGGGATCGGTGGTGCCGGTGAACACGTCGAGGCCGTTGGCCCCGTGGAAGACGCCGGTGCCCGACACCACGTAGCCCGTGACGAGCAGTGAGCCGTCGCCCTTCACGCTGACGTGCTCGGCGAGGGTGAACGTGCCGCTGCCCCGGGTGGGCAGCGTGGCGCTGAACCGCTCCTGCACCGACCCGTTCGACACGTTCGTCACGGGGTCGTAGACGACGTGCATGGCGTAGGTGCTCTGGCCGATGAGGTCGCCGACCGTCGAGGTCGAGCCCGCGAAGTCGACCAGGTAGTCGTTGCCCTGGGGGGTGATGCCGGTGATCGTGGCGCCGGGGTCCGACCAGGTGCCGGTGGCGAGCACCAGGTGGTG
>JADGOP010000402.1 GCA_017882935.1 Actinomycetota bacterium | reverse complement strand
CTCGCCACGTCGGCCACCCACAACATCCCCTTCGGCGCGGTGGCCCACCTGCTGCCCGCCGAGGTGCGCACCGGGCACGACCCGCTGGCCGTCATCGCCGGGCTGCGCGACGTGCTGGCGCCGGTGGGGTCGCCCCGCTACGTCCTCCTCATCGACGACGCGCCCCTGCTCGACAACGCCACCGCCGGGTTCTTCGCCTCGCTGCTCGCCGCCTCGGCCGTCTCGGTGCTCGCCACGGCCCGCGTCGACGAGACCTTCCCCGACGCCCTCGTGGGGCCGCTGCTCGGCGACCGCAGCCTCACCATCGACGTGGAGCCGCTCGGCGCCGACGACGTCGACACGCTGCTGCACCTCTCGCTCGGTGGCCCGGTCGACGCCGTCGCGCTCAACGCCCTGCGCGACCGGAGCGCCGGCAACCCGCTCTTCCTGCGCGAGCTCACCCGCAGCGCGGTCGACGCGGGCACGCTCCGCTTCGACGAGGGGCTGTGGTGCCTCAAGGGCGAGCTGCCGCGCACCGCCCGGCTGCGCGAGCTGGTCGAGGCCCGCCTCGACGCAGTGGTCGTCGAGGCCCGACCTGTGCTCGACGTGCTGGCGCTGTGCGAGCCGGTCGAGCTGGCCGAGCTCGAGCACCTCGTGCCGCTCCCGCTGCTCGCCGACCTCGAGGAGCGCGGCATGCTGCGCGTGTCGGAGCGCGCCGGTCGCCTGCTCGCCACCCTCGGCCACCCGCTGCACGGCGAGGCCATCCGCCTGTCGCTTCCGTCGCTGCGCGCCCGGGTGGTGCTGCGCGACCACGTGGCCTGGATGGAGCGCTCCGACCACCTGTCGGAGTCCGAGCGGCTCCAGTGCGCGCTCTGGCGCCTCGACGCAGGCCTGCCCACCGACCTCGACGAGCTCCTCGTCGGGGCCCGCCTCGCCACTGCGGCCGACGACGTGGTCAGCGCGGCACGGCTGGCGCGCCAGGTGTTCGACCGCGAGCCCAGCGTCGAGTCCGGCATGTTGCTCGGGAACTCGCTGTTCCACACCGGGGCGTTCGAGGACGCCGACGAGGTCTTCCGGGTGGTGGCGCAGCTCGCCACCGACCCGAAGCAGCGCATCGCCGTGGCGCTCAGCCGGTCGAACTACTTCCTGTGGGGCCTCGGCAGCCCCGACCGGGCGCTCGAGGCGCTGGCCGAGATCGCCGACTCGCTGCCCGACAGGGAGCGGCAGCACCTCGCCACCGAAGAGGCCAACGTGATGGTGTTCAGCGGCCACCCCGGCGACGCGCTGACCCACCTCGAAGCGGTCGCGGCCGAGCGGCAGGCATCGGGCACGTTCGGCGCAGGCGCCGCGCTCTCGACCGCGCTCACCCTGGCCGGGCGCACCGTCGAGGCGCGACGCGTCGCCAGCGAGGCGCTCGAGAACCGGCCCGGCACCGACCTGCCCGGGCTGGTCAGCCCCGAGACCCACCTCGTCACCACGGGCATGGCCCTGCTCGAGGGCGGCGACGTGGCCGGTGCCCTCGACACTGCGGGCCGCGGCTACGAGCTGGCCGTGTCCGACCAGCGCCCGCTCACCCAGTTCTGGTTCGCGCTGCTGTTCGGGCGCATCCACCTCATCCAGGGCACGGCCCGCACCGCCCTCGCCTGGTTCAACCGGGCGCGCGGGCTGGCCGCCGGGCTCGGCCTCGAAGGTCCCAAGCGCATCGCGGTGGCGGGCGCGATCACGGCGTCGGCCATGCGCGGCGAGACCGCGCTCGTGAAGGCCGGCATCGCCGAGCTCGACGAGCTCCCCCCGTTCGGCTTCTTCGCACCCGAGGAGCAGCTCGCCCGGGGCTGGGCGGCCATGGCGCTCGCCGACCCGGTGGCCGCCCGCGAGACGCTGCAGCGTGGCGCCCGCCACGGCATCGACACCGGCCACCTCACCAGCGCCGGCTGGCTGCTCCACGACGCGCTTCGGTTCGGTGCCGGGCGCGACGCGGCCGACCTGCTGGCGTCGCTCGTGCCCGGCACCGACAGCCTGCTCCTCGCGGCACGCGCCGACCACGGCCTCGCCCTCGTCACCCGCAACGCGCCCGAGCTGGCCCGCAGCGTCGACCAGTTCGAGCTGCTGGGCTGCCGGCTCCTCGCGGCCGAGGCTGCGGTGGCCGCGGCCGACGCGGCGCGCTCCGGCGGCGACCAGCGCGGGGCCACCGCGCTGAGCGGCCGGGCCGGCCGTCTCGTGCAGGGCTGCGAAGGCGCCACCACCCCGGCACTGGCCAGTGCGGCGGCCGCCACGCAACCGCTCAGCGAGCGCGAGCGCGAGGTGGCGCTGCTCGCCGCCGGCGGGCTGAGCAGCAAGGAGATCGCCGAGCGGCTCTTCCTCTCGGCGCGCACCGTGAACAACCACCTGCAGCACGTCTACGACAAGCTCGGCGTGCGCAAGCGCGCCGAGCTGGCCCAGGTCCTGGGCGTCGACGTCACCGAAGGGGGAGGCTGGTGAACCTCGACCAGATCACGCTCGTGAAGGAGTCGTTCCGGCTCGCGTCGCCCCGCCTCGACGAGGTGGCCCAGCGCTTCTACGCCGACCTCTTCGCGCACCACCCCGAGCTGCGGTCGATGTTCCCGCCCGACCTCACCGCGCAGCGCGTGAAGCTCGCCGACGAGCTGGCGGCCATCGTCGATGCGCTCGACCACCTGGGTCAGCTGGTGGGTCGCACCACGGAGCTGGGCGTGCGCCACGCGGGCTATGGCGTCGTGCCCGAGCACTACGAGTTCGTGGGGGAGTCGCTGCGGCGTGCCCTCGGCGCGGTGCTCGGCGACCGCTACGACGCCGATGTCGACACCGCGTGGCGGCTGGCCTACCACCTCGTCGCGGAGACCATGGTGCTCGGTGCCGGGGGCAGCGGCGCGCGCCCCGGTCAGGCCCGCCTCGGGGGCCGCGTCACCGGCTGACGCCGCGGTCCGCTCCGCCGGCCGGGCAGCCGGCCGCGCCCTCTGCTAGCCAGGGGCCATGACCATCCGCGTGATCCAGTGGGCGACCGGGACGGTCGGCATCCACGCCGTC
>JADGOP010000401.1 GCA_017882935.1 Actinomycetota bacterium | reverse complement strand
GGCCTCGGCGCCCGACGTGCTGGGCATCATCAGCTGGAACGAGTTCAGCGAGAACTCGCACCTCGAGCCGAGCCAGCGCTACGGCACCTGCTACATCGGCATCCTGGCGAGCACCGTGGGGCTCGGCGCTCCCGACCCCGCGGGCTGCCCCAAGGGGCGCGCGGCTGGCGTGTCCACCGCCCCCACGACGATCGCGCACGCCAGCGCCGCCGACCGCGCCGATTCGAGCTCCGCGGGCTCGGGCGCGCCGTACGGCCCGATCGTGCTCGGGGCCTTCGGCATCTTCCTCGCCGCGGCGATCGTGATCGGGGCGAGGCGCCGCACCGGAGGGACCCCACCGACCACACGGGTCGCCACCGAGAGGTGACCCCGCAAGAGCGGGGGCGGCCGCGGTGCCCCGATCGACCACCGGTAGCCTGAGGCCTCCCGACCAGGAGCTCCCCGTGGCCGAGTACCTCGACATCAACGGCGTCCACACCTGGTTCGACGAGGTCGGCGAAGGCGACCCGGTGGTGCTGCTGCACGGCGGCCTCACCGACTCGCAGGAGTTCGCGCTGACCACGCCGGCCATCGCAGCCGAGTTCCACACCTACCTGCCGGAGCGGCGTGGGCACGGGCACACGCCCGACGTCGAAGGGCCCATCAGCTACGACCTGATGGCCGACGACACCATCGCCTTCCTCGAGGCCACCATCGAGCGCGCTGCGCACCTGGTCGGTCACAGCGACGGGGCGAACGTGGCCCTGCTGGTGGCCCTGAAGCGGCCCGACCTCGTGCGGCGGCTCGTGCTGATCTCCGCCAACTTCCACCACGACGGCCTGATCCCCGGCGCCGTCGACGTCGACCAGGTCATGGGCATGGTGGCCGACCACTACGCGGCGGTGACGCCCGACGGGGCCGAGCACCTCCCGATCGTGGGGGCCAAGGTCGGCCGCATGTTCGACGAGGAGCCCACGCTCACCGTGGCCGACCTGGCCGGGGTGCGGGCCCGCACGCTCGTGATGTGCGCCGACGACGACGCCATCACCCTCGAGCACACGATCGCGCTCTACCGGGGCATCCCCCGGTCGGAACTGGCGGTGGTGCCGGGCACGTCGCACGTGCTCGTCCTCGAGAAGCCCGAGCTCTGCAACAAGCTCATCGTCGACTTCCTCACCACCGACGCGCCGCCGACCTTCTGGCCGCTACGCCGGCGCGACCTGCTTCACGACCCGGCCGGGTAGCGGGCGGCGCGGGTGCCGGGTGGGTTGCCCACCCCGGGAACCGCGTCGGGGTTGGCCACGCAGACCTCGCACTCGAGCCCGTCGGGGTCGCGGAAGAAGAGGCTGAGGACCGGGCCGAAGTCGGTGACGAAGTCGTCGGCCGCGCCCCGGGCCCGCAGGCGGCGACGGATCTCCTCGAAGTCCTCGAGCGACGCGGCCTGCAACGCCAGGTGGTCGAGCCGGCCCCGCCCGAACATGGGCGTCTGGCGGTCGGCCTCGGTGTTGCCGACCACCTGGAAGACGTTGAACTCCGAGTGCGGACCGACGTGGATCACGGACATGCGCACCTGGCCGGGGTCCTCGCCGGTGGCCAGTCCGTCGTGTTGCACCTCGGCCTCGAACACCTGCTCGTAGAAGGCGTGCAGCCGGTCGGTGTCGTTGGTCAGGATGGCCACGTGGTTGAAGCCGTCGACGAGCACGGGGGCACCTCCGGGTCGGGGTCTCGAGCCTACGACGGAGCGAGCGGCCCGTCCCGCCCTCGGCCCTCCCCACCGTCGCCCATTCCCGTTCTCTGCAGGGTTCGTGCGACCTGCGCGCATCAACCCTGCAGAGAACGAGGAAGGGACGGGCTGGTTGGATGGAGGCGGCGACCGGAATCGAACCGGTGTACAGGGCTTTGCAGGCCCTTGCCTAAGCCACTCGGCCACGCCGCCTAGCTGGACGGGCCACCCTAGTCGCGGGCCACCACCTGGAGATCAGGCGTGGGACGGCGAGGGCGGGGCGCCCTCGACCTCGAAGAGCAGCTCGTCCACGTAGCACCACCACCAGTCCTCACCCGGCTCGAAGGAGCGGACGAGGGGGTGCGAGGTGGCGTGGAAGTGGGCCGTGGCGTGCCGGTTCGGCGAGCTGTCGCAACAGCCCACGTGCCCGCACGCCTGGCAGACCCGCAGATGGACCCAGCGATCGCCCATGGCCAGGCAGTCCTCGCACCCCTCGGCGGTCGAGGGCTGGGCCCCGCCGATGTCGTCGAGGTGGGTGCAGGTGTCGTTCGCCATCGGTGCTCCTTCGGGCGGGGAGAGGGGCGGGCACCAGTGTGCCGGGATCCGGCAACGAAAAACCCCCTGGCCGTCTGACCAGGGGGTTTTGGAGCGGACGACGGGATTCGAACCCGCGACCCCAACCTTGGCAAGGTTGTGCTCTACCAACTGAGCCACGTCCGCGTGCGGGCGCCACCATAGCAAAAGCTCGGCGCGGCCCCGACCTCAGGAAGCGGCCGACGCGACCTGCTCTCGGACCAGTCGGGCCATCTCGAAGGCGCTCGGCTTGTCGCGCACCTGCTCGATGCGGGCCACGACCTCGCTCTCGAAGGTGAGTTGAGCGACCTGCTCGTCCTGCCAGCCCTGGACGGTGAGGGCTGCAGTGATGGGGATGCTGACCACGTCGGGCGACCAGGCCCGGTCGTTGACGAGCAGCACCCGCGAGGCGGTGAGCACCGCCACGCCGTTGTGGCCGTTCACCACGCCGACGGCGGTCGCCACCGCCACCTCGCCCTCGTCGAGCACGACCCCGGCGACGCTGAAGGCGGCGCGGGCCCGTTCGACGTCGTCGGGGAAGATCGCCAGCGCTGCCGCCGAGAGACCGTGGGGGTCGTCGAGGAACGGCACCGAGGCGACGGGTGCCGCGGCAGGCGTGGACGACACCGGGAACGCCGGAGCCGCGGCGGGCGGAGGCGGCACGACCACCGCGCCGGGCACCGTGTCGGCGGGCCAGCCCGTGTCGGCCGGCGCCGGGGGGATCACGACGGCGACGGGCTCGGCGGGC
>JADGOP010000400.1 GCA_017882935.1 Actinomycetota bacterium | reverse complement strand
GTCGGTGCGCCGCTCGACGGCCTCCTCGAAGCGCTCGGTGCGCTCGAGCCGGACCCGGTCACGCCGCGACTTCGGTCCGAACGGGTCGGAGGACCGGCGGATCGTCCACAGCATGACCCGGCCGATGTCCTTCAGCTGGCGGCGGTGCAGCGAGCGCCAGACGAAGTCGTCGTCGTCGACCATCGCCGCGTGCAGCTCGTCGGACACCACCACGGTGCCGGGGAAGGCGATGCCCACGATGCGGGAGGCCAGGTTCACGACCGGCCCGAAGCAGTCGCCCTCGCGCTCGAGCACGGGCCCGTAGGCCAGGCCGACCCGCACGTCGGAGAGCTCGTCGTCGTCGCGGTACGTCTCCGCCAGTGTGAGCGCGATCTCGGCAGCCTGCCGGGGGTCGACGACGTTGAACATCACCTCGTCGCCGATCATCTTCACGACCCGACCCCCCAGGCGCGCCACCGTGTCGTAGGCGAGCCCCTCGAAGCGGCTCACCACCTCGGCCAGCTCGTGTGCCGACACCTGCTGGCTCAGGGCCGTGAAGCCGACCAGGTCGGCGAACCCCACCGCCTGCGGTGAGCCCTCCTGCGGGACCGTGGCGGCGCGCAGCACGCGGCTGCGGGCGGCGGCCTGCATGTGCCTCTGCCACACGTACTCCATCACCTTCGGCATCGTGGGCAGCACCACACCCGCCCGCTCGGCGAAGTCGGGGCTGTCGAGCACCTCCGACGAGTTGTTGGCCTCGTCGGTCTCGTCGTCGAGCCCGAACGCCTCGATCTGGGCGAGCGCGATGCGGGCGATCGACGAGCCGACCACGCGGGTCATCTGCAGCACCAGGTCGGGCTCGGCGACCCCGCTGTCGATGAGCCCCGTCACGAGGTCGAGCATCTCGACGTCGGCCTTGGTGAACACCCTCTCGCCGGGCATCGGGTCGGCGAACCCGAGGGCGCGCCAGAGGTCGGCGACCTGCTCGCGGGAGACGCCGGCGCGACGGGTGAGCTCGTCGAGGTCCATCTCGGGCGGGTCGGTGAGGACGAGGTGCTCGATCGCCAGCAACGACGCGGTGCCGTCGCAGCGGGCCTGCTCGATCTCGGCCTCGGGGACGTCCATGGCGCGCAGCACCTGCCGGAGCGTGGGCGGGCCATCGTCTCCGGGCACTGCGGGGACCTCGGGGTCGGTCACGGCTGCTCGTCCTCGGGGGTGGGGCGGGGGTCGCCAGCCGGATCGGTGGCAGACGGCTCATGATGCCCCTCCGACCGCGGTGGGTGCATGCCGATCTGGAGACCGCCGATGACAACGCCTCTGCTCCCGGCACCATCGCCGTCGGGCGCAGCGGCCGCCGGCACGGGCACCGGGGCGAGCAGCGCCTCGGACCGCCGTTCGTCGCTCGACCAGGCGCGGTCGAGCCCGGGGCAGGTCAGGCGCGTGGCGGCACGTCGGCTGTCGGCCGACCCGGGGGGCGCGTCGACCTCCCACAGCAGGGCAGGTCGGTCGGCGTGCCAGCGGAGGGCGAACGAGACCGGGCCGAAGCGGGTGGGCGCGCCGTGCACCTCGACGCCCTGGCCGAGCCAGGCGGTCGGGAACGACGGCAGCAGCTCGATGCCCTCGTCGGACTCGCGCAGCAGCGACGCGCGGAGCAGCGACGCGAAGCGCGCCGTGGCCCCAGGGTCGGCCCGCCCGTCGCCGTCCACCCAGGTACCGGTGCCCGAACGCCCCGCGAGCGCGGCCCGCAGCAGGTCGGCGGGGTCGGGGCTCGGCACGGGTTCGGCGGCTGCCGTGACCTCGATGCGGTCGGCGATGGCGAGGGCGTCGGTGGCGGCTCGGGGCTCACCCGCCGCGGCCAGCAGTGCCGCCCCGTCGGTGAGCAGCGCTCGCGTGGTCGACGGGTCGCCGGCCGAGTCGGCTGCCCGGCGGGTGGGCCGACGCTGCTCGGCTGCGGCCAGGCCGACCACGGCCGCGACCAGGTCGACGGCAGCCTCGGCGAGCGGACGGTCGGTCGTGCGGCGGTGGTGGTCGGCCAAGCCGGCCACGAGCGCCACCAATTCGTCGCGCCCGCCCGCGGCATCGGCCCGGCCGCCCCGGCGACTTCGACCGCGCCACGCCCGCGCCGGGTCCTGCAGCTCGGGCCGGGCCAGCGTGTGGGCGAAGAGGCGCCCCGCCTCCCCCGCGAGCCCCAGGTCGGACAAGGCCCGGGCCACCGCGACCACGTCGCCGAGCGACCCCCTGGCGTCGAGCGCCAGGTCGTCGGGGCGCCCCGCGGGGTGGCCCGTCGAGGCCAGCAGCAGCGCCGCGACCAGCGGGTCGGCCGCCTCCTGGACCGACGCATCCGGCACTACCACCCGGGTGGCGCGGCGGGCCTGTGTGGTCCAGCCGTCGGCCACGTTGTCGGCCCCGGGGAGGACGGGCGGGAGCCCCGCCGCAGTGTCGCGGTGACCGAGGGGGACGAGCGCCCGGAAGGTGGCGCTGTGAGGGACGGGGACGATGACCGCCGCGTGGGCGCGGCCCTCGGAGCACGAGACCGGTTCGAAGGTGGCCTCGTGCGCGGTGCCGCCCGTGACGACGTGACGCACATCTCCCGCCGCTGCGGTCGACGCGACCGCCCGGTTCGGCACGCGCGGCAGCACCAGCGCAGGCGTGCCGTCGACCCGGAGCGTGACCCCGTCGAGCTCCACCTCGGACAGGGCGACCGGCCCGTCGAAGTCGAACGGACGCACGGCGAGGGCAAGCGCGAACGGCACGGCCGAGCGGTTCTCGACTTCGATGACCACCCCCTCACCGCCCCCGTCGACCGTCGACAGGCGCACCGCGTACGCGCGGTGGACCGCTTCGCCGCCGGGGATGCGCAGCGTGGTCTCCACCACGGGCGCGGCGGCGACGAGCCGTTGGCGGACCGCCGCCTCCTCGGCGGGCAGGTGCCACCGGTCGTCGGCCCCGATCCACCAGTCGACGCCGAAGCCACCCGGTGCGGGTACGACGTAGCCGCGTGCGTCGACCGCGGCGCCGGCCGTGCCGTCGACCGTGCCCAGCGGCGTGGGTGCGACGCGTGC
>JADGOP010000052.1 GCA_017882935.1 Actinomycetota bacterium | reverse complement strand
CAGCTCGCCGACTTCGGCGGCTACCACGCCTACGTCGCCGACCCCGACGGGCACCGCTGGGAGATCGCCTTCAACCCCGGCTGGTCGGTCGAGCCCGATGGCCGCGCCACGCTGCGACCCATCGAGCCGGGCGAGGTCTGAGGTCACCCCGCCGCGGTGACGACCTCACGCACGGCGGCGGCGAGCTCGTCGGGTGCCTCGAGGGGTGGCCAGTGGCCCACATCGAGCAGCCGGTGCAACGGCACCGACGGCAGGCGCTCGGCGAGCCGGTCGGCGACATGCCCACCCGACACCGGGTCGAGCTCGCCCCACACGAACTGCATCGGGAGCGGGCACGACTCGAGCGCGGCGATCCAGCGGGCGCCGTGCTCGCGCCGGTCGGCCACGTACTGCAGCAGCTCGTGGGCCTGGGCCATGCCGTCGTCGCGGGCCATCGAGCGCCACATGTCGTGCAGCTCCTGGTCGCCCAGGGGACGCCGCTGCCCCCACGTCACCTCGATGCCGCCGCGGAACGAGGCCTCGTCGATCGCCGCCGCCAGCGCGGGGCCGTGCTCGGGGTCGAGCAGCAGGTGCTGGCCGGCGGTGGGGCGGTGCAGGTCGGAGTAGAGGCCACCGTTCATCCAGACCACCCCGGTGACCCGGGTGGGGCGGGGCTGCCCGTCGACCTGCTGGCGGGCGAGCAGCTCCTGTGCCACCGACACCCCGTAGTCGTGCGCGACCAGCACCGTGGCGCTCACGCCGAAGTGGGCCCAGGCGGCCTCGGTGGCGTCGGCCGCGCCGTGGATCGAGTAGCGGTGGCCGAGCGGCTTGGCCGACGCCCCGAAGCCCGGGAAGTCGACGGCGACGACGCGCAGCTCGGGCACGCGCTCGAGCAGCGGGAGCACGTCGTGCGACGACGACGGGAAGCCGTGCAGGAAGGTGAGGGTGGCGGCGCCGGCGGGCCCGTCGTCGTGCGCGGCCACCCGGTGGCCGGCCACGTCGACGTCGACCGCGCGCCCGGCCCAGGCGTCGAAGGTGTCCATGGAGGGACGAGTCTTGCGCCCGCCGCCTCAGCGCGCGCCCCGCGGAGGGTGGGTACGCTGCCCGAAACGAGAACACGTTCTCATTTCGGGGACGTGGCCAGGAGGACGACATGGACGGCAAGCGGATTCTGGTGACCGGCCCGACGGGCCAGGTGGCCACCCCCCTCGTCCGGTCGCTCGCCGCCGGCAACGAGGTCATCGGCATCGCCCGGTTCCGCGACCCCGTGGCGCGGGCCGCGCTCGAGGCGCAGGGCGTGCGCTGCATCGAGGTGAACCTGGCGTCCGGGGAGTTCGGTGCGGTTCCCGACGACGTCGACATCGTCCTCAACCTGGCAGTCGTGAAGTCGGGCCGGTGGGAGGTCGACCTGAAGGGCAACGCCGAGGCCGCCGGGCTGCTCATGGCCCACTGCCGCGGCGCCGAGGCCTTCATCCACGTGTCGAGCACCGGCGTGTACCAGCACGCGGGCGCGCAGCTGCTGGCCGAGGACGCCCCGCTCGGCGACAACCACCGAGGCATGATGCCGACGTACTCCATCGCCAAGATCGCCGCCGAGGCCGTGGTGCGCACCGAGGCCCGCCAACTCGGCCTGCCCACCACCATCGCCCGCATCAACGTGCCCTACGGCGATGGCGGGGGGTGGCCCGCCTTCCACCTCGAGATGCTGCTGGCCGGCATGGCCATCGAGGTGCACCCGGACCGCCCCAACCTGTTCAACCCGATCCACGACGACGACCTGTTGGCCTTCGTCCCGGGCCTCGTGGCGGCGGCGTCGGTGCCGGCCACCATCGTCAACCTCGGCGGGGACCAGCAGGTCGCACTCGAGGACTGGGTGCGCGAGCTCGGCCAGCTCACCGGCCGCACGCCCAGGTTCGTCGAGAACCCCTCGGCCATCGGCGGCATCACCACCGACAACACGCGCCGCCTCGAGCTGCTCGGACCGACCCGGGTCGACTGGCACGACGGCTTCCGCCGCATGGTGGCCAACCTCCACCCCGAGGCGCTCGTCGCGACCTGAGGCTCACGGCCCGACCCCCGGTCCGGGCCCCCTTCCGCCCGAACTGACCCCCAAAAGTGCCCGGAATGCGGGGCTTCCCACAGAACATTCGCCGAACGGGGGGGTCAGGCGGTGGGGGTGAAGGCCACCGGGAGGTGCTTGATGCCGTTGATGAAGTTGGAGCGCAGGCGGTCGGGCGGGCCGACGGCGTGGATGTCGGGGAGGCGGCGGAACAGCTCGCGGTAGACGACCGTGATCTCGCGGCGGGCGAGGTGGGCGCCCAGGCAGAAGTGCGGGCCGGGGCCGCCGAAGCCGACGTGGTCGTTGGGGGTGCGGCCGATGTCGAAGCCGTCGGGGTCGTCGAACACCGCGGCGTCGCGGTTGGCCGAGCCGTACCAGAGCACCACCTTGTCGCCCTCGTTGAACTCGTGGTCGCCGAGACGCACGCCGTCGCGGGTGACGGTGCGGCGGAAGTGCTGCACCGGCGACGACCAGCGCACGATCTCCTCGACCGCAGTCGGCGCGAGGCCCTCGAAGTCGGCCTGCCACCGCGCCAGCTGGTCGGGGTGCTGGGTGAAGGCGTCGAGCCCGTGGGCGATGGCGTTGCGGGTGGTCTCGTTGCCGGCCACCACCAGCAGGATGAAGAACGACGCCAGCTCCTCGTGGGTGAGCTTGTCGTCGTCGACCTCGGCGTTCAGCAGCACCGTGATCAGGTCGTTGGCCGGGTTCTGGCTGCGGTGCCCGGCCAGCTCGGTGACGATCGATGCGAGGTCCTGGGCGGCCTGCATGATCGCGACCAGCACCGCCTCGGCCGTCTGCTCGGGCACGTACTCGGGGTCGAGGAAGCCGAGCAGCCGGTTGGTGCAGTCGAAGATCTCACGCTCCTGGCTGCGGGGGATGCCCATGAGGTCGACGATGACCCGCAGCGGCAGCAGCGCCGCGACCTCGGTGACGAAGTCGCACTCGCCCTGTGCCGCGACGGCGTCGACGATCTCGGCGGCCTGGGCCTCGACGTCGCCGCTGAGGCCCGCCAGCGTGCGCGGCGTGAAGGCCTTCGACACGATGCGGCGGAGCCGGGCGTGGCGCGGGTCGTCCATGTTGATCATCGACCCGAGGAACTCGGAGAGGAACGGCGGCATGTCGAGGATGCTGGTGCCCTGGCCCGAGCAGAAGAGGTCGGCGTGGCGGCTCGCCTCGACCACGTCGCGGTGGCGGGTGAGCGACCAGAAGCCGGGGCCGCGGACGACGAGGTCGGACTCCGGCTCGGGCTCCTCGAAGAAGGCGATCGGCCGCTCCTCGCGCAAGCGCGCGAAGGCCTCGTTCCGCTGGTCGATGGGCCCGTCCCAAAGGTCGAGCGTCCCCAGGTCGATCTCGTCGAGCTTCACCGTGTCCCCCTGCTGGCCGCGCGGTCGTCGAACCCCTGCGACCCTACGCCCCGCGGGCCGAGGTCTGGTCGGGAAGTGACCGTCACGGTCGGTTTCGGACCAGACCTCGGGGCGGCACTCGGTAGGGTCAGCGGCCCATGGACGACGTCGCGGCGATGCGCCTGGCCCTCGAGGAGGCCCGTGACGCGCTGACGCACGGCGACGTGCCCATCGGCGCGGTGGTGCTGCACGAGGGGCACGTGGTGGCGCACCGCCACAACGAGCGCGAGCTCACGGGCGACCCCACGGCGCACGCCGAGGTGCTGGCCCTGCGCGACGCGGCCGCCGAGCTGGGGCACTGGCGCCTGCTCGACTGCACCCTCGTCGTGACCCTGGAGCCCTGCCCGATGTGCGCCGGGGCGGCCTGGGCGTCGCGGCTCGGGCGCCTCGTCTTCGGCGCGGCCGACCCCAAGGCGGGCGCGGCCGGGTCACTGCACAACCTCGTGGCCGACGAGCGCCTCAACCACGAGTGCGAGGTCACCGACGGGGTGCTGGCCGACGACGCCGCGGCGCTGCTGCGCGAGTTCTTCGACGGCCGGCGGGCCTGACCGGGGCGTTCCACCGACCGCCATCGCGTGGCGGACGCCCCCGGGGCAGCGGGTAGGATCGTGGGCGGAGGGTTGCCAGAGCGGACGAATGGGGCGGCCTCGAAAGCCGTTGTGGCCCTTCGGGTCACCGTGGGTTCGAATCCCACATCCTCCGCCGCACCGGGCCCCGTTCACCACCAGGTGGACGGGGCCTCGCCGCGTCGGCGCCTGCGCTCAGACAGCCGTGGGAGCGACGTCGCGCAGCAGCTGGTAGCCGATGCGCTTGGCACGACGGCGGGGGCCGCGCACCCAGCGCTCGACCACTTGCCCGTCGCCTCCGTACACGGTGACCAGCCACTCGAACATGCCGGCCGGGGTGACCGTGAACATCGACGACTCTGCGGGCTGCACCCTGGCGACGCTAGAAGGGCGATCCGTCGATTGGAACCGCGGCTAGGCCAACTCTCGGTAAACCGTGACGTGATTTCGTTCACGGCGCCGGGTTTCTCCAGTGACGGGAGGTGACAGGAGGCACGTTAGGCTCGCTGCCCGCAAGCACCCGATGCACGCCCCTCGCAAGGAGCACCCCGAACCGATGAAGCGCTTCTGGTCCTGGTTGGCGGTGTGGTGCGGCAAGCACGCGGGCCTGGTCGCCGTCATCGGGCTGCTCATCACCCTCACCATGGGGGTGGGCGCCACGCGCCTCAGGTTCGCCACGAGCCAGTCGAGCTACCTCAACAAGACCGACACCGTCTACAAGGACGACGTCCGCTACGAGAAGCTCTTCGGCGGGCAGGCCATGGTCGTCATGATCTCGATGAAGCCCGGCCACACCATCGACGAGTTCTTCACACCGTCGAACTCCAAGAAGCTCAACGACCTCGAGGCCGAGCTGCGCGCCGGGGCCAAGACGCACGGCCTCCAGAACACCATCGGGCCCATCGACGTGCTCGGCTTCAGCAACTCGCTCGTCTCCGACGGCTACGCCAACGGCAAGCTCACGCCCACCGCCGACATCACCAAGAGCATCGCGGGCACGGCGCTGCTGCGCGGCCTCACCGCCGACGCCACCGCGGCCGGACGCGCGGCGCGCAGCAAGGACTCGGGCACCACGCTCACCCGCGTCGCCGCGGTCAAAGGCGCGCACGACCTCTCGAACCCCGAGTGGGTCAAGTTCCTGCTGTTCAACAACGACAACAAGATCCGCCTCGCGCTGCGCACCTTCTACCCGAACGCGGAGCACTCGCAGATCATCGTCCGGCTCGACGGCAACCAGACGCTCGACAAGCAGAGCGCCTCCGCCGACTACGTGGTGAAGACGGCCTCGAAGTACACCTTCGACAACGCCACCATCATCACCACCGGCGCCCCCTCGCTGCTCGAGAACATCAACCAGTACCTCAAGGGCGGGATGGTGCTGCTCGGCGGCATCGCCATCGTCGTGATGATCCTCATCCTGCTCGTGCTCTTCGACGTGCGGTGGCGGCTCCTGCCGATGGGCGTGATCCTCGTCGGCCTGGTGTGGGCGTTCGGCCTGGCCGGCTACCTCGGCATCCCCCTCACCCTCGCCACCATCGCCGGGCTGCCCGTGATGATGGGCGTGGGCATCGACTACGCCATCCAGATGCAGGCGCGCGTCGAGGAGGAGGTGGTCGACAACCACGCCGAGCACCCCATCCAGGAGACGGCCACGAACCTGTGCCCCGCGCTCCTGGTGGTCACCTTCGACGCGGTGTTCGCGTTCTCTGCGCTCTACTTCGCCAAGGTCCCGATGATCCGCCAGTTCGGCGCGCTGCTCGCCGTCGGCATCGCGGCCATCTGCCTCTGCAGCATCCTGCTGCCCCTCGCCTCGCTCGGCATCCGCGAGTACAAGTCGCCGACGCGGCGGCAGCGCTCCAAGCGCAGTGAGAAGCTCGGCCACATCGTGGTGAAGCTCGGCGACCTGCCCAAGGCCTCGGCGATCCCACTCGTCGTGGCGAGCCTCATCATCTTCTTCGGCGGCATCCTCGTCGAGGGCAAGCTCAAGCTCCAGACCGACCCCATCCAGTGGGTCAACCCGCACTCCCAGGTCATCAAGAACATCCACGCGGTCGAGAAGGGCACGGGCTCGGCCAACGAGCTCGGCGTGTTCGTCCAGGGCAAGGACGTGTTCAACAACAGCTCCGTCGCCTACGTCGACGACTTCACCACCCAGCAGCTGCGTGACAACCACGCCAAGCTCGCCACCGCGAACAGCGTGGTCGCCAACATCTCCGACCTCGTCAACGACGTCCCCGACGGCAGCCACGTCACCCCGCTCGGCTCCGACATCACGGCGGCCTACGCCGCGGCCTCGCCCGACCTGCGCGCCTCGTTCGCCAACCCCCGGCACACCGCGCTGAACATCATCTTCCGCACCGGTTCACCCGACGGCAAGGGCATCCCCCTCAGCGCCCAGGCCGAGGTCGTGAAGAGCATGAAGGTCGCGCTGGCCGACGCGCGCAAGCACGGCCTCATCGCCACGCCCTCGGGCCTCGCGGTGGTGGGCGTCGGGCTGCTCCAGAACCTCGAGTCGAACCGGGTGCTGCTCACCTACCTGTCGATCGCGTTCGTGGCGACCTTCCTCGCGCTGCGGTTGCGCAGCCTCGTGCGCTCGCTCCTGTCGTTGGTTCCGGTGCTCATCGCGGTGGGCGCCGCGTCGCTCGTCGAGTACGCCCTCGACCTGAAGCTGAGCCCGCTCACGGCCGTCGGTGGTCCGCTGGTGGTGGCCGTGTGCACGGAGTTCACGTCGCTGATCCTGTTGCGGTTCGTCGAGGAGCGCGGCAAGGGGCACAGCCCCAAGGAGGCCGTCGAAATGACGGCCAGCCGCACCGGTCGCGCCTTCATCGTGTCGGGCCTCACCGCCATCTCCGGCGTGGCCGTCATCGCCACCTCCTCGATGCCGCTGCTGCGCGACTTCGGCATCGTCGTGGGCATGAACGTGGCGGTCGCGCTGCTCAGCGCGCTGGTGTTCCTGCCGCCGATGCTGGTGTGGGCCGACGACGACGGCCGCAACTGGGTCTCACGCCACCTCGTCCCCGATGACATCCTCAACGGCGACGGCTCGGGCGCCGCGGCCACCCCGGCACACGAGGTCGAGCCGGTCCCCGCGACCTGAGCAGGGCGTTCAGCTCACCGGCACGACCTCGGCGGACCCCGCCGAGAGGTCGATCACCAGCTCCCCGTCGGGGACACCCAGGCGGGCCGGGCCGTGCGGCTCGAGCAGCCCGGGAGCGCGCGCCGGCTGCCCGGCGCGCGCCGCGGCGTCGGTCTCGCGCCCCACGGCCACCACCTCGTCGAACCGGCGGCGGTCGCTCGGCGTCGTGTGCAGCAGATCGCCCGAGGCGATGGCCGAGGCGCCGGTGCCGGCGACCACATCGCCCCAGGCGCGGACGACGGCGGGTGCCAGGTGGTCGGTCGAGGCCCCGAGCAGGAAGCAGTCGGGGTCGTTCGACCACAGCATGCGGTGCTGGAACGAGCGGGTGACCGCCGCCTCGACCGCGTGCCGGATGGCGGGCTTGGCCTGGGTGTAGCCCTCGTAGCTCGGGAAGGCGACGGCGTCGTGCTCCCAGCTGGGGAAGGCATTGGGGCCGGTCTGGGTGGCGTCGACCACGCCCACCACCGCACCGAACGGCACCCCCGAGCCCACCAGCAGCACGTCGTCGCCGATGCCGCGGCGGAGCGCGTCGAGCCCGGCCCGCACCCGTTGCGCCGGCGTGAGCGAGGGATCGTGGAAGCGGCCGCCCGACGAGGGTGCCGAGGCGAAGTCGACACGGAGGTGCCGGAACCCCGCCTGTGCCAGGTCGCGCCCCAGGCCTTCGAGGTGGGCGAGCACCTCGGGGTTCGACGTGTCGAGCGTGTAGACGGTGCCACCCCAGCGCTGGTCGAACATGCCCACCAGGGGCGCGCTGCCGGTGAACCAACGGGCGATCCAGTCGGGGTTGGCCTGTGCCACGTCGGACGAGCGCGCCAAGAGGAACGGGGAGATCGACACGCCGGGCTCGAAGCCGGCCGTGCGGATGTCGGCGGCGAGAACGTCGACGGTGGAGGAGAAGTCGTCGGACGTCTGCAACCAGTCGCCCACGGCCGCCTGGTAGCCATCGCCGAGGCGCACCGACGCGAACGGCCACGACTGCGACGCCGCAGCGGAGACCAGCGTGCGCAGCGCCGCCTCCGACGTGGTAGCGGGGCCGCGCCGCGGCGGGCACCAACCGACCTGGAACGGTGCCGACGTGCGCGCCCCGCTCGCGGCCCCCATCGAACGGGCCCACCCGACGAGGAGCTCGTGCACGTCGTCGCCGACCGTGGCCACGACGGTGTGCAGGTCGCGGTCCTCGCCCGGCCCCAGCAGCGCGCCGCCGAGGAACGCCTCGGCGACGAGCGTGGCGGGACGGTCGGCGGGTGCCGGCCGGCGTGGGTCGACTGGCCGGTCGACGTCCTTGCTCGGGCCCAGCCGGAACGTGCCGTCGTGGCGTGAGCCGCCGAGGAACCCGACCACCGTGACCGGGCCGCTGTCGTCGGTGAGCGCGCAGACCAGCTCGGAGCGCAGCTCCCCCGGCTCGGCGCGGTCTTCGTCGGCGTGGTGCATCGACCGGAGCAGGCGGGGCGCGTGCCCCAGGTGCGAGGGGTCGATGTCGACGCCGTAGCGGCGGATCCCGCTTGGCGACCACGACTGGTAGCCGTGGGTCCAGAACCCCAGGGGGCCGTCGGGATCGACGACCGCGCAGCCCACGCGCACCGCACGCACGGCCTCGGGGTGATCGGACGAGTTGGCGATGGACCAGGTGAGGCGCCACCCGCTGCCGTCGACCGCGCCCTCGACCTCGGCGACGAGAGGTCCGAGCCCCGCACGCGTCTGCGCGCCGGTGAGTGGGGCACGGAGGCCCACGTCGCCGCTGTCGCCGTGCACCGCGACCGGACCCACGCCACCCAGGATCACCTCGACCCAGACCGGCTCCAGTCGCATCTGGCGACGCTAACGAACTCGCAGGCCGTGGTCAGGGACCGGACGCACCCGGTTGCACGCCTCCCCGACCCTGCCGACCATGGGGTGGTGGTCACGACGACACCGGCCACCTGAACCCGGCGACGAACGTGGCGAGCGCGTCGACGTCGACCGCGCCGCTGAAGAGGTGGCCCTGGGCGCGCCCGCATCCGAGCCGGCGGAGCGCCTCGAACTGGCGGGCCGTCTCGACACCTTCGGCGACCACCTCGAGCCCCAGCGCGCGGGCCAGGACGATCGACGCGGACACGATGGCCTCGCCGGCGCTGGTCCCCCCTTCGAGGTCGGCGATGAACGAGCCGTCGATCTTCAGCTCGTCGGCGACGGTGAAGCGCCGCACGTAGTCGAGCGAGGCCCAGCCCGTGCCGAAGTCGTCGATGGCGATCCCCACCCCGAGCTGGTGCAGCTGGGTGAGCACCTCGTGGGCGACGTCGAGGTCGTCGACCAGCGCGCTCTCCGTGACCTCCAGGACCAGGCGGCCCGGCTCCAGCCCGTTCCCCTCGAGCGCGTCGCGCACCACGTCGAGGAGCTCCGGGTCGGTGAGCTGCCGGGCCGAGACGTTGGCGGAGATGCGCAGCTGCCCGAGCACCGGGTCGCCGGTCCAGATGCGGGCCTGGCGGCACACCTCCCCGAGCACCCACTGCCCGATGGGGACGATGAGGCCCGTGTCCTCGGCGGCGGGGACGAAGTCGGTGGGGAGGACCATGCCGTGCTCGGGGCGGTTCCAGCGCAGCAGCGCCTCCACGCCGTCGACGCGCGCGTCGGCCACGCGCACGATGGGCTGGTAGTGCAGCACCAGCTCGCCCTGCTCGACCGCCAGCCGCAGGTCGCGCTCGAGGAGCATGCGCTCGACGATGCGGTCGTGCAACGCCTGCTCGAACACCGCGTGGTTGCCGCGCCCCATGGCCTTGGCGCGGTACATGGCGGCGTCGGCGTTGCGCACGAGCGACTGCGGGTCGGCCGACGACTCGGGCCCGGCCAGCACGATGCCGATGCTGGCGCTCACCACCCCCGCCTCGCCCGACACGTCGAACGGCT
>JADGOP010000051.1 GCA_017882935.1 Actinomycetota bacterium | reverse complement strand
CACGCACCCCCGCCTGGGCTTCATCCTGGCGGCCATGGTCGGCCACCTCTTCGGATACGAGGCCGCACTGGCCATCGACGCCCAGGCCGGGCTGCTGCGTGAGGCCCGCGCCTCCATCGAGCAGCTGACCGCCGCGCACGTCGACGCCGACGAGCTCATGGTCGAGCTGGTGCCGCTCTTCGAGCCGATCATGCAGCGCTGGTTCAACGGCCTGCGCTCGGGCGTGTACGACGGCCACCTCGAGGCGAGCACGGCCACCCGCATCACGTCCACGCTGCGCTACGCGGCGGGCATCTCGCCGCTCGAGCTCTACCAGGTCGAGTACGGCCGCCAGGGCTCGCCCAGCGTCCTCGTCGAAGACCTCGTGACGGCCCTCACCGCCGGCATCGACGAGCTCACCCGCCCCATCGACGCCATCAAGCACCAGGCGAAGACCGTCACCGTCGGCATCTCCCGCTCCGACGAGGGCGTCTCGCAGGTCCCCCTCGTGCGGTCGGTGTTCGAGGCCGGCGCCGCCCGCGACCGGCTGAGCTACCGCACGCTGCGCACCGTGGCCGAGCTCGACCCGGCCATCGCCGAGGTCACCGGCTTCACCCGCTACCGGATCGAGGGTCGCATCGAGACGGGCGACGCCACCATCGTGGTGGTCGACCGCGGTGGCATCTCCCGCGACCTCCCGCTGCGCACCGAGGCGAACCCGTTGCTGCGGGGCACCAAGCGCCGCGTGGCGTTCGAGCGTGAGGTCACCGTCGCCGTCGGGCGCAGCGACGGTCGGCCCGTGGTGATCGTGCCCGAGGTCAAGGGCAACCAGTGCTCGGGCATCACCTTGCTGCACGTGCGCTTCGAGGAGCGGCTGCCGGCACCGGTGATGCGTGGCGTGCTCGAGGGCTACCGCAGCCGCTACGCCGCGCTGCGCGACGCCGTCACCGAGACCGAGCCCACCTTCCGCGACGACCTGCTCGCCGACCTGCCCGTGGTCGACGTGCTCACCGCGCCTGTGCTGGTGCTCGCCTCACGGTGGAAGTCGACCTGATCGGCATCGGCGTCGACCTCGTCGAGGTCGACCGCATGCGCCGCACCCTGGCGCGCACGCCGACGCTGGTCGAGCGGCTGTTCACCGACGCCGAGCGCGCCTACTGCGAGCGGCGGCGCGATCCCACCGAGCGCTTCGCCGCGCGCTTCGCGGCCAAGGAAGCGGTGATGAAGGCGCTGGGCGTGGGCCTCGGGGCCGTGGGCTGGCACGAGGTCGAGGTGGTGCGCGCCGAGTCCGGCCGGCCGTCGCTGGCGCTCACCGGGCGGGCGGCCGACCTGGCAGCCGAGCTCGGGGTGGTCCGCTGGCACCTCACGATGTCGCACACGTCGCGGGTGGCCGAGGCCATCGCCGTCGCCGAGTAGCCCCCCTTCTTTGAAGGAAATACCCCCGTCCAGGCGCACATATCCGTTCCAAGAGGACGAGCGGATAGGTGGCCGCGGCGCAGCCGCCCCCTGACCTGTTCGCTCGTCCGACCAAGCAGACACAGGCTCCTGTTCTGAGAGGCCACCCTGTTGAAGGAGCCGGAAGCGCCCTATCCGCGCGGCCTCAAAGAAGGGGTCAGCGCGTGAGGGTGCGTCCGAGGATGTCGACCCACCGGGTGAGCATCAGCGCGTGACCGGCGCCGGGCACCACCGTGAGATCGGCGTGCGGCAGGTGCCCGACGAACCAGGCGCCGAACGCCGGAGGGCACGAGCGGTCGAGCTCGCCGTACACGAGGTGCACGGGGCAGGCGACGTCGGCCAGGTCCACGTCGAGGGGTGCGAGGTGCACCGCCACGTCGCGGACGAGGCCGTCGGTGCCGGACCGGACCGCGTCGAGCATCGCCTCGGCCATGCGGTCGGCCGCGCCGGGCACGTCGGCGAGCTCGGCGGTGGTGACGGCATCGTGGGCCGCTTCGAGGTGTTCGAGGGCCAGCTCCCGCGTGGGCGGGTCGGGCACGAGCATCGGGCCGATCATGGCTGCGGCCTCGTCGGCACCCAGCTGCTCGGCCGCCTCGACCGCGGCCAGCCGCGCCTCGCCACCCGCGTCACGCACCTCCGGGTCGGTGAACGCCTCGACGGGAACGAGCCCGCCCACGACGGTGACGTCGGCGACCAGGTCGGGGTGGGTGGCCGCGACCCCGAGCGCCCACACCGCACCGGCCGACCAGGCGAGGAGCGAGAGCCGGTCGAGGCCGAGCCCGGCGGCCAGCGCGGCGATGTCGTCCCCGAACGAGCGGACCCTGGCGGTCGGGTCGGCGCTGCTCCAGCCGAACCCCGGGCGGTCGACGGCGAGGAGCCGGATACCCAGCCCTGCGGCCTGGGTGTCGTCGGGGTGACGGGCGAGGCGGGAGTCGGGCGTGCCGTGGACGTAGACGACCGGGTGCCCCTCGGGGTCGCCGACGTCGTCGACGGCCAGACGGCGCCCGTCGGGGAGCTGCACCGTGACCGGGCGGCGGTCCGCCGAGGGGGGCATGGCGAGGAGCGTACCGACGGCCGGCGGCCCGCCAGCACCGCCCGCACCCCTGCTGAGGCATGATCAGGGGGTGATCCCGATCGTGACGCCGGACCAGATGGCCGCGATCGACGCCGCGGCGACGGAGCCGGTGGAGGTGCTGATCGACCGGGCAGGCCGCGCGGTGGCCCGCGAGGCGCTGCGCCTGCTGGGTGGTGGCTACGGCCGCCGGGTCGTGGTGCTCGAGGGCAAGGGCAACAACGGCAACGACGGGCGGGCCGCAACCCGCCACCTGCGGAGGCGCGGCGTGCGGGTGGCCGAGTTCGACGCCGCCTCGCCACCGTCCACGCTGCCGCCCACCGACCTGGTGATCGACGCCGCCTACGGCACCGGGTTCCGTGGCACGTTCCATGCGCCCCGCCTGGCTGATCCCGCCACCCCGGTGCTGGCGGTCGACATCCCGTCCGGGGTGTCGGGCCTCACCGGAACCGCCTCGGGCGACCCCCTGCGCGCCGACGTCACGGTCACCTTCGCGGCGCTCAAGCCCGGGCTCCTCGTCGGCGACGGCCCGGTCTACGCAGGGCGCATCGTGGTGGCCGACATCGGCCTCGACACCAGCACCGCGGCCCGCTCGCACCTGGTCGAGGCCCCCGACGTGGCCCGCTGGCTGCCGCAGCGGCCGTTCGACGCCCACAAGTGGGACGAGGCCGTGTGGGTGGTGGCGGGGTCACCCGGCATGACGGGCGCCGCGCACCTGTGCACCCGGGCCGCACAGCGCGCCGGCGCGGGCTACGTGCGGCTCTCGACTCCGGGCCTCCTCGACGACCCAGCGCGCCCCACCGAGGCCGTCGGCCACCCGTTGCCCGAGCGGGAGTGGTCCCACGAGCTGCTCGGCTCGCTCGACCGCTTCCGCTGCCTGGCGCTCGGTCCCGGCCTGGGCACGTCGCCCGACAGCGCCCGCGCCGTCCGCAGCACCGTCGCCCGGGCGCGCATCGCGCTGGTGGTCGATGGCGACGGGATCACCGCCCTGGGCAGCGATGCTGCCTACGCCCTGCGCGACCGCCCCACCGACTCGCCGCTCGCCGTGCTCACCCCCCACGAGGGCGAGTTCAGCCGGCTGGGCGGCTCGCTGCTGCCCGACGAGGACGAGGCCGACGAGGCCGAGTCACGCGCCGACCGCTTCGACGCGGTGCGCAGGGTGGCGGCCCACACGGGTGGCATCGTGCTGCTCAAGGGCCCGACCACGCTCGTGGCGCACCCGCACGGCGAGGTCCTGGCGGTCACGACGGGCGACGAGCGCCTGGCGACGGCCGGCACGGGCGACGTGCTCACCGGCGTCATCGCCGCGCTGCTGGCGGGCGGTGCGGAGCCGTTCGGAGCCGCCGCGGCGGGAGCCTGGATCCACGGCCGTGCCGGCGGCCTAGCCTTTGCCCGTGGCCTGGTGGCCGGCGACCTGATCGACCACCTGCCCCTCGTCTTCGCGGAGCTCGACGACCGCGTGCCCCCTTCGCCCTGACGCACCCTTCCTGGAGACCCGCATGCCCAACGACCTCGTCGGCCAGATCATGAGCACCGACGTGCTCACCTTCACCACCACCGACTCGGTGCCCGACGCCGCCCAGGCGCTCGTCGACCGTGGCGTCGACGGCGCCCCGGTCGTCGACGCCGGCGGCCGCCTGGTGGGGATGCTCAGCTCCGCCGACCTCATGCTGCAGGACAGCAACCTGCACCTCCCCACGGTCGTGGCCATGTTCGGCGTCACCGTCGAGCTGCCGCTCTCGAACCGCCGCTTCGATCGTGAGCTGAAGAAGGCGCTGGCCTCGACGGTCGGCGAGCTCATGCACGACGACGCCGTCACCATCCACCCCGACGCCACGGTGCGCGACGCGGCCACCGTCATGCACGACCGTGACGTGTCGCGCCTCCCCGTCGTCGACCGCGACGGGAAGCTGGTCGGCATCGTCGGTCGCGGCGACGTGTTGCGCTACCTGGTGGGTGGCGAGGGCGAGTGACCCGGGTGGAGCGGTAGGGGTGCGCGCGGCCTGGGCCGAGATCGACCTGGCGGCCATTGCCCACAACGTCACCGCGCTCCGCGAGCACGTGGCGCCTGCCCGACTCGGCGCGGTGGTGAAGGCCGACGGCTACGGTCACGGAGCCGTGGAGGTGTCCCGGGCGGCGCTCGCCGCGGGCGCTGACGGCCTCGGTGTGGCGCTGGTCGAGGAAGGGGCCCAGCTGCGGGGCGCCGGCATCGACGCGCCGGTGCTCCTGTTGTCGCAGCCGCCACTCGACGAGATGCGCGACGTGGTCGAGCTCGACCTGCGTCCGACCCTCTACACCGCGGCCGGCATCGACGCGGCGGCCGACGCCGTCGCTGCGGCCGGCCCCGGCGCCGCCCCGCTCGCGGTGCACCTCAAGGTCGACACGGGCATGCACCGCGTGGGTGCCGACCCCGCCGACGCGGTCGCCTTGGCGAAGCGCCTCGCAGCACGGCCGGAGCTGCGCTTCGAGGGTCTGCTCACCCACTGCGCGGTGGCCGACGAGCCCGACAACCCGTTCACCGACGAGCAGCTCGCGCGCTTCGCCGAGGTGCGGCGAGCGCTGGCCGCGGCAGGCCTCGAGCCGGCGGTGGTCCACGCCGCGAACTCCGCGGCCGCGCTGCTGCGACCCGACGCCCGCTTCGACCTCGTGCGCTGCGGCATCGCCATCTACGGCATCGACCCCGCGCCCGGCCTCGACGGCGGGGTCGACCTCAGGCCGGCCATGGCGCTCAAGGCCCGGGTGTCCCACGTGAAGACGGTGGCCGCCGGTGAGGCCGTGTCCTACGGGCTGCGCCGCCGCTTCACCCGCGACACCGTGGTGGCCACGGTCCCCATCGGCTACGCCGACGGCGTGCGCCGGTCGCTGGGCGCCGACGGCGGCGACGTGCTCATCGGGGGCCGCCGGCGCCCCATGGCCGGCACCGTGACCATGGACCAGATCACCGTCGACTGCGGCACCGACGCCTCGGTGGCCGTGGGCGACGAGGTGGTCCTCATCGGCACCCAGGGCGAGGAGCGCATCACCGCCACCGACTGGGCGCAGCTGACGGGCACCATCGCGTACGAGATCGTGTGCGGCATCGGGCCCCGGGTTCCCCGCCACCACCTGCACGGGTAGCGTCTCCTCACGTGAAGCGAGACAAGAAGTGGGTCCTGGCCATGGTCGCGGCGCTCGGCGCAGGGCTCGTGGCGGAGCGGGCGCTCGAGCACGCCGCGGCAGAGCGGCTGCGGCGCGTCGCCCACGCCGATCTCGACCCGCTGCTGATCCTGCCGCAGCCCGTCATCCGCCACGACGTCGCCACCCACGACGGCGGGTCGGTGCACGTGGTCGAGCACGGCACCGGGCCCCGGCCGCTGGTGCTCATCCACGGCGTCACGCTGCAGGCCGAGGTGTGGGCGCCCATGATGCACCTGCTCGGCAACCACTTCCGGGTGCTCGCCCTCGACGTGCGGGGCCACGGCGCCTCGGTCGTCGGCGAGGGCGGCATCGGCCGCCTCCACGCCGCGCGCGACCTCCGGGCGGTGCTCGAGCACTTCGACGTGCACGACGCCATCGTCATGGGGCACTCGATGGGCGGCATGATCCTGGGCGAGTTCTGCGGTGCCTACGGCGAGGTCCTGCGCGAGCGGGTGGCGGGGCTGGTGTTCATGAACACCGCCGTGTCCGAGCTGATCATCCCGCCTCTGAGCAAGCCGGTCCTGGCCGTGGCGGGCCGGATGCGCACGCGGGTCGAAGCCGGCAAGCGCATGCCGCGCACGGTGGGCGACGACGACCGTTCCTACGTGATGTCACGGGTGGCCTTCGGCGCCCGGCCGAGCGGTGCCGCCATCGAGCAGGTGCGGCGCCTCGGCGCGGCCGTCGACCAGCGCCACTACCTCCCGCTGTGGGTCGACCTGCTCGACTACGACGGCGAGGCTGCGCTCGACACCGTGAGCCTGCCGGCGCTGGTGCTCGTCGGCTCGCGCGACCTGCTCACGCCGGTGCCCGCGGCCAAGCGCATCGTCAAGCACCTCCGCAACGGCGAGCTGCACGTGTTCCCCGGCGCCGGCCACCAGCTCATGCAGGAGCGGCCCCGCGAGGTCGCCGAGCTGATCCTCGGCCTGGCCGAGCGGCTCGACCGCGCCGCGGCCGACGCGCCGGCAACCGCCGCTGCAGGGGCGCCGACCGCCCCGTGATCACCGAGGTCGCCGGCGTCCGCTGCGGCCACTGGACCGATGCCGACGCCCAGACGGGGTGCACGGTCGTGCTCTTCCCCGAGGGCACGGTGGCGTCGGCCGAGGTCCGCGGCGGCGCGCCCGCGTCCCGCGAGCTCGATCTGCTCGCTCCCGGGCGCCTCGTGCAGCGCATCGACGCGCTGCTGCTCACCGGCGGGTCGGCGTTCGGGCTGGCCGCGGCCGACGGGGTGATGCGCTTCTGCGAGGAGCACGGGCTGGGCCACCCCACCGCCGGTGGCGTGGTGCCGATCGTGCCCGCGCTGGCCCTGTACGACCTCGCCGTGGGCGACGCGACCGTCCGCCCCGGAGCCGAGCAGGGCCACGCGGCGTGCGTCGCGGCCACCTCGGGACCGGTTGCGGTCGGCGCCGTGGGAGCGGGAACGGGCGCCAGGGTGAACAAGTGGCGGGGTGCGGACGGGGCCCGCCCCGGGGGTGTCGTCACCGCCACGCGCCGGGCCGGCGGCCTGGTGGTGAGCGCCCTCCTGGCCGTCAACGCGTTCGGCGCCATCGATCCCGACGGCAGCGCGCTGGCGGCTGCCGCCGACCTCCTCGGATCCGCACCGGGCAGCCTCGCCCTGGTGGCCGACGCGCCCGTGAACACCGCTGCCAACACCACCATCGGTCTGATCGTCACCAACGCCGCACTGGACAAGCTCGGGTGCCTGGCCCTGGCCCAGGCGGGGCACGGCGCGCTCGCGCGGGCCATCGTCCCGTCGCACACCTCGGTCGACGGCGATGCGCTCGTGGCCGCGGCCACGGGCGACCTCGACCTGGCCGAGGCCGGTGCCGACCTCGACGCGGTGGGCCTGCTCGCCGCGGCGGCGGTCGAGGCCGCGGTGCGGTCGCTCTGACCTGGTTCCGGGGAACGTCGCCGGGGTGCGGCGGTACCATTTCGGCGTGTCCTCCCCCTTGGCCGTGCTCGCTGTCGAAGCGAGCACGTGCACCCGCTGCCCCCTCGCCGCGGGCCGCACCCAGGTGGTGTTCGGGATGGGCGACCCCGATGCCGACCTCATGTTCGTGGGGGAGGGACCGGGCGCCGAGGAGGACCGTCAGGGCCTGCCGTTCGTCGGTCGCTCCGGGCAGTTGCTCGACCGGCTGCTGCTCGAGGAGGTGGGCATCACCCGCGACTCCTGCTACATCGCCAACGTCGTGAAGTGCCGGCCGCCCGAGAACCGCGACCCGCGCCCGGAGGAGATCCAGGCCTGCCGCCCCTACCTCGAGGAGCAGGTCGACCTCATCCGCCCGAAGGTGGTGGTCACCCTCGGGAACTTCGCCGCCAAGCTGCTGCTCGACACCACCGTCGGCATCACCAAGCTGCGGGGGCACAGCTACCCGTTCCGCCATGGCGTGCTCATCCCCACGCTCCACCCGGCCTACGTCCTGCGCGGCGGTGGCCCACCGGCCGCCCAGATGCGCGCCGACCTCGTGCGGGCCAAGCTGGCCCTCGTCGGTGCCTGAGGCCAGGGGCGGGGAGGTCGCTTTGGTCCACGCCCGCACCGCGTCCGTCGCCGCGACCCGTGAGCTCGCGGCCGTCGTCGCCGGCCTGGTCGCGCCCGGCGACGTGGTGGTGCTCGCTGGCGAGCTGGGCGCGGGCAAGACCGCCTTCGCGCAGGGCTTCGGCGCCGCTCTGGGCGTCACCGAGCCCATCGTGAGCCCCACGTTCACCATCGCCCGCCAGTACGAGGGCCGCCTGCCGCTGCACCACCTCGACGTGTACCGGCTCGAGCACCTCAACGAGGCGCTCGACCTCGGGCTCGCCGAGGTGCTCGACGAGGGCGCTGTGGCGCTGATCGAGTGGGGCGACGTGATCGTGCCCGTGCTCGGCGCGGACTACCTCGAGGTGCGCATCGAGTACGGCGACGCCGACGACGACCGGCGCTTCGCCTTCGCGCCGCAGGGCTCGGCCTGGGTGGCCCGCGGGCGGGCGCTGGGCGAGGCACTCGCGCCCTGGGACGCCGCCGCCGGCCCGGGCCGACCGACGGGGGGTGCGACGACGTGCTGATCCTCGGCATCGAGTCCGCCACCGTGCAGGCGGGCTGCGCGCTCATCGACCACGAGGGTGTGCTCGCCTCGGTCCACGTCGCCCGGGGCCGCCGCCACGCCGAGCTGCTGGCGCCCGCCATCTCGTTCGCGTGCGATCAGGCGGTGGTCTCGCTCACCGACGTCTGCGCGGTGGCGGTCGACGTGGGGCCGGGCCTGTTCACCGGGCTGCGGGTCGGCATCGCCACGGGCAAGGCCATCGCCTCGGCGCTGCGGGTGCCGATGATCGGCATCTCCAGCCTCGACCTGCTGGCGTTCCCCGCTCGCTTCAGCGGTCGGCGCATCGCGGCGGTCATCGATGCCCGGCGCGGTGAGCTGTTCTACGCGTTCTACCGCCACGTGCCCGGCGGCCTGCAGCGCCGCGGCGACCCCGTCGTGGGCTCACCCGAGGAGCTGCAGTCGGAGATCCTGGCGACCCCCGAGGAGCAGCTGCTCGTCGGCGACGGCGCGGCGCGCTACGCCGACCTCTTCGCCGACCTCGCCAACGTCGAGCTGGCCGATCAGGGGCTCGAGCACCCGTCGGCGGTGTCGCTGGTGCAGCTGGCGCACGCGCAGGCGCTGCGCGAGGAGTGGCAGCAGCCATGGGAGGTGGCGCCGCTGTACCTGCGCGCACCCGACGCCGAGATCAACTGGTCGGTCCGCAACGAGGTCGGCCGCTGATGGCCTCGGCCCACCCCTCGCGCCGTGAGTCACCGCTCGAGCGGCTGTCCGAGGTGGTGCACGGCGACGCGCGTCGCGCCGAGCCGCTCCCGCCCGAGCTCGAGCGCGCCCCTGGGGCCGACGCCGGGGCCGATGACGTCGTCCCGGTCGACCACTCGGCCCACCCCGACCTCACGGTGGTGCTCACCCCCATGCGACGGCGCCACCTGCGCAGCGTGCTGCGCATCGAGCAGCAGGTCTACCCCCGCCCCTGGTCGCTCGGCCTGTACCTCGGTGAGCTGTCGAACCCGGCCAAGCGCATCTACGCGGTCGCCCGCGTCGACACCACCGTGGTGGGCTACGCGGGCATGATGCTGCTCGGCACCGATGGCCACATCACCACGGTCGCCGTCGATCCGCAGTGGCACCGCAACCACATCGCCAGCCGGCTGCTGCTGCTGCTGTCGCGCCAGGCGGCGTCGCGCGAGATCGAGAACCTCACGCTCGGGGTACGCGCCAGCAACCGGGGGGCGCAGGAGATGTACCGCCACTTCGGCTTCGCCCCCGGTGGCGTGCGCCGGAGCTACTACGTCGAGAACAACGAGGACGCCATCGTGATGTGGGCGCACGACATCGGC
>JADGOP010000050.1 GCA_017882935.1 Actinomycetota bacterium | reverse complement strand
TGCCGTGCGAGCTCGAGCTGTGCTTCTTCGAGCCCTTCACCGTGGAGGTGGGCGCCTCCGAGGTGGTCGTGCCACCCTTGCTGCTCTTCTTCGCCTTGTGACCCTTCACCGTGGTGCTGCTGCCGGAGTGCCCGGCGACGGTCGTCTGGTTGGTCTGGTTGGTCTGGTTGGTCTGGTGTGACGTGAGCTGGCTGCGCCGGCCCGCCTGGACCGAGTTGTGGTCGCTGCCGCTCGTGGCCGCGACCACCACGATGCCGGCGGTGATCAGGACGGCGAGGACGGCGAGGACCGCGAGGACCTTCTTCTTGCCGTTGTCGTCGGACCGCGTCGGCATGCCCGAGGTGGGTGGCGGCGTGGTCGGCGGCGCCGGGCGCGTGCTGCCCGCGATGCGGGTGGACGAGTAGCCGCCCGTGGCGCCCACCGAGGCGAGGATGGTGCGGCTGGCGGCGGGGCCGGCGGCGAGCTTGTCGGGGCCGACCTTCGGAGCCGGGGCGTCGGGGGTCGGGGCAGCCGCGGCGTCGCCGCTGCCACCCGCCTTGATCTCGTGGAGCAGGGCCGCCGCCGCCGCAGCTGCAGGCGGAGCACCGGTGGCAAGGGTGGGCGACGCGCTCGAGGCGCCGCACTCGGTGCAGAAGGCCGCGCCCTCGCGCAGCGGTGAGCCGCACTCGCTGCACTCACCCGCAGCTGGACCGCCCACGCTCGCCTCGGGTGGCGGCGCCGCGGAGGCGCCGCACTCGGTGCAGAACTCCGCGCCCGCGCGCAGCGCGGAACCGCACTCGGCGCACGACCGACCCGAGAAATCAGGCCCGGTCGGGGACGCGGAGGAATCTGCCTTGGAATCATCCACGAGTTCCGATCGGCACGTTTCTGCTTTTCCTGAAGTACCTCGGGTTTTCCTGTCCAGCCCCCGAGGTGGGGACCTCAGGTGCGGTCGGGCACCCAGGCACGGATGTCGACCAGCCGCGGGTCGTTGGAGAAGACCTCCACCATGGGCTGCTTGACCCCGATTCGGGTCTGGATGCGGCGCACCTCGAGCTCCTGGTCCCAGAGGACGAGGGTGAGGACCACGCCGGTCTCGCCCGCGCGGGCGGTACGCCCCGAGCGGTGCAGGTACGCCTTGTGGTCTTCCGGCGGGTCGTAGTGGATGACCAGGTCGACGTCGTCGACGTGGATGCCACGGGCGGCGACGTCGGTGGCGACCAGGACGGGAAGGCGTCCCTCGGAGAAGTCGGCCAGCGACTTCTCGCGCACGTTCTGCCGCAGGTCGCCGTGGATGGCGCCGGCGCGCAGGCCCTCGGTCTCGAGCTGGCGCACCAGCCGGTCGGCGGAGCGCTTGGTGCGGACGAAGATCATGGTGCGGTTCACGCCGCGCGCCGCTGCGGCCGCCACCTTCACCTTGTCCATCTCGTGGACCAGGAGGAAGTGGTGGGTCATCTCGTCGACGGTGACGGTGCCCGAGTCGACCTCGTGCTGCACGGGGTTGGTCTGGTAGCGCTCGATCAGCGTGTGCACGGCCCCGTCGAGGGTGGCCGAGAACAGCAGCGTCTGGTGGCCGTGCCCGATGTGGCGCAGCAGCCACTCGACCTGGGGCAGGAACCCCATGTCGGCCATGCGGTCGGCTTCGTCGACGACCACGATGCCGATATCGGTGAGGCCGACGGCCTTGCGCTCGATGAGGTCGATGAGCCGGCCGGGCGTGGCCACGACGACCTCGGCCCCACGGGCGAGCTGCTTGGCCTGACGCTCGAGGTCGGTGCCGCCGTAGACGGCCTCGACGCGCACGCCGTGCGCCACGCCGAGCGGCGCCAGCTCGTCGGTGACCTGGGTGGCGAGCTCACGCGTCGGCACCAGGATGAGGGCCGTGGGGCGCTTCGGCTCGGCCTTGGCGACGCGCTGCAGCGTGGGCAGCCCGAACGCCAGCGTCTTGCCGGAGCCGGTCTTGGCCTTGCCGCACACGTCGCGGCCGAGCAGGCCGTCGGCGATGGTGAGCGCCTGGATGGCGAACGGCGACTCGATGCCCTTCGCCTCGAGGGCGTCGCACAGGTCGTCGGCGACGCCGAGCGAACGGAAGGTGGGGGGCGGGCCGTCGGCCTCGCCCTCGGGCGCGTCCACCAACTCGGTGGCTTCGCGACTGGTCATGGGAACTCCTCTTGCACGTGATGGTCTCGTCTCGAGTGGGCCTGCCTCGGCCCAGTGCAACGATCTGCACCACACATGAAGAAGGCCCGCGACGCCGCCGGATGAGAGGTGGCGCTGCGTCGCAACCATCCACCGTACCGGTGCCGGGCCCTCGATCCGCGATTGCTCAGTCGGTGTCGACCACGTCGGGCTCGTCGTCGGTCACCGCGTCGGCGGGCGTCCAGCGCCCCAGCGCGGGCATGAGCTTGGCGATGATCCCCACGCCGGCGAGGCACGCGAGGCCACCCGACACCACCGCGAACTCCGGCCCGACGAGTGCCGACACCGCTCCCGACTCGGCATCACCGAGGCGCGGACCACCCGTGACGACGGCGATGTGCACGGCCGACAGCCGGCCACGCAGCCGGTCGGGAACGCTCGCCTGCAGGATGGTGTTGCGGAAGACAGCCGACACCACATCGGCCGCGCCGGCGAGGGCGAGCATCACCAACGCCACCCAGAGGATCGACGTGAGACCGAAGCCGACGATGGCGAGGCCCCAGGCGGTCACCGAGACGAGCACCGCGAAGCCCTGGCGGCGCACCCGCCCGACCCAGCCCGACGACACCGCTCCCAGCAGCGCGCCGGCCCCGGGCGCGGCGTAGAGCAGGCCGACGGTGCCCGCTCCCCCGCCGAAGACCCGCGACGCGAGCTCCGGGAACAGCGCCCGGGGCATGCCGAACACCATGGCGTTGATGTCGATCACGAAGGTGCCCTGCAGCGCCTGGCGCCCCTTCAGGTAGCGCAGCCCCTCGGCGATCGACTTCACGCCGGCACGCGTGCCACCGCCCTTCGGCTTCATCGCCCGCATGAAGAAGACCGCCAACCAGCCCACGCCGAAGGTGATCACGTCACCCCAGTAGGCGGCCGACAACGAGACCTGGGCGATCACCAGACCCGCGATCGCGGGGCCGACCACCAGCGCGGTCTGCCACAGGATCTGCTGGAGGGCGAGCGCCGCCGGGAGCTGGTCGGGCCGGACCAACGACGGCACCGCCGCGCTGCGCGTCGGCGAGTCGATGCCGGACAGGCCCGCCGCGATGGCGGGCAGCACGTAGAGCGGCCACAGCTGCGGCGCGCCCCCCATGGCGTTCAGCGCCAGGGCGGCACTCGTGAGCGCCATGAGCACCTGCGTGGCCAGCAGCAGCTTGCGGCGGTCGAAGGCGTCGGCCAGCGAGCCACCGAACAGCGAGCAGATGAGCAGCGGGCCGAGCTGGGCGATGCCGAGCATGCCGACCGCGAACGACGAGTGTGTGATCGCGTAGACCTGCACCGGCACGGCCACGACCGTGAGTTGGGTCCCGACGAACGAGACGAGCTGCCCACCCCAGAGCAACCGGTAGTCGCGCGAGTCGCGCAGGGGCGCGACGTCGACGAGGATCCGGCCGCGCCCCCGGCGGGCGGGCGGGGTCAACCGGGAAGCTGGGCCTCGATCGCGGCGATGACTTCCGGCGCGTCAGGCTCGACCTGGGGCGCGAAGCGCTCGACGACCTCGCCCGTGGGTGAGATGAGGAACTTCTCGAAATTCCAACGGATGTCGCCCGCGGTGCCCTCGGCGTCGGCGTGGGTCGTGAGCTCGGCGTACAGCGGGTGGCGGGCCTCGCCGTTCACATCGATCTTCTCGAAGAGCGGGAAGGTGACGCCGTAGCTGGTCGAGCAGAACTCGGCGATCTCGTCCGGCGTGCCGGGCTCCTGCCCGAGGAACTGGTTGCACGGGAAGCCGAGCACGCTGAAGCCGCGACCGGCGTACTTCTCGTGGATGCGCTCGAGGCCGGTGTACTGCGGCGTGAGCCCGCACTTGGAGGCCACGTTCACGACGAGGACCGCCTTGCCCTCGTAGTCGTGGAGATCGGCCGCGCCACCGTCGAGCGCGGACACGGGGACGTCGTAGAGCGACACGGGAACCTCACGGGTGGCGTACGGGACTGCCGGCTGGCGCGGCCAGTATGCCGTGTCACCCCGCAACGCGTGCGACCCTGGCCGGATGCGACGCGGCCTGCTCCCGGTGGCGGCCGTGTTCATCCTGTTCGGTCTCTTCTGGGGGATCTGGGCCGTCTCGACCGCCGACGTGGCCGCCGCGCTCGGGCTCGGCCCGGGCGGGTTCGGCGCGCTGCTGGCCGTCGCGCTCACCGCCTCGGCCGCGACGGGTGCGATGACCGCCTCCATGGTCGAGCGCTGGGGCACCGGCACCACCCTCGCCGTGAGCCTCGTGCTCTGGGCTGCCGGGCTGCTCGTGATGGCGCTGGTCGGCACCCCGTGGGCGTTCGCGACGGCCACGGTCGTCACCATCGCGTTCGGTGGCGCCGTCGACGTCACCATCAACATCGCGTCGGCCGCGGCGCTGTCGGACCGTCCTGGCGACCTGGTGCGCTTCCACGGCCTGTTCACGGCAGGTGCCGTCGTCGGCGCGGCTGCGACCGCCCTGCTCGACCACGGCCACTGGCGCTGGCAGACCGCCCTGGTCGGCGTCGCCGTGATCGCGCTCGTGCTCGCCGTCGTCTGCACCCGCGTCGACCTGCCGGCCGGGGAGGCGGGCGAGAGCCACGGCCTGCTCCACGCGCTCCGCACCATCCGCCGGGAGGGCCTGGTGGTCCTGGCCCTGGTGTTCGCCTGCTCGGGCATGGTCGAGGGCGGGATCGAGACGTGGGGCGTACTGTTCCTCCGCCGCCAGCTGGCCACCGGGGTGCTGATCGGTGCCACCGCGTACGTGGTGGGACAGTCGCTCGCGGCGCTCTCCCGCTTCTTCCTGGGGCCACGGGCAGGCGGCCTCGGTGCCCGCCGGGGTACGTCGATCGGGGCCGCCGGTGCGGCCGTGGGACTGCTGCTGCTCGCGTTCGGGCCCACACCGGTGGCCATGACCGGCCTGGCCCTCGCAGCGGCGTCGATCGCGCTGTGCTGGCCGCTGCTGGTGTCGCTGGCCGGCGAGGGGCGCGAGCGCCCGGCCGCGGTGGTCGGGGGCGTGACCTCGGTCGGCTACCTGGGCCTGGTCATCGGCCCACCGCTCGTCGGCGGCGTCGCGGAGGTGGCCAACCTGAGCATCGGGCTCGCGGCGCTGGCCGCGATCGGCTTCTTCGTGGCGGTACGTGCCCGCCGCCTGTGAGCCACCGGTCCTACGATGCGACCGGTCGCTCCGACCGCCGTGCGCACAACCTGGGGGCCCACATGGACGACGCCACCGTCGCCGAGCACGTCGACCGCATCGCCGAGCTGGGCTACACGATCGTTCCCGACGCCATCGAGCCCGACCTGCTCGACGCCCTCGCCGACGACCTGCTGCGGCTCGAGCACGACCTCGGCGCGGTGCCGGCGGCCAACAGCTTCGAGGGCCACGACACGGTGCGCATCTACAACCTGCTCGCGCACGGCGACCTCTACGCGCGCATCCCCGTCCACCCGGAGGTGCTGCCGATCGTCGACCGCGTGCTCGACCCGGGTTGCCTGGTGTCGTCGCTCTCGTCGATCGCGATCGACCCCGGCGAGCAGGCCCAGCCCATCCACGCCGACGACCAGCTCGTGCCCCTGCCCAAGCCGCACGTGCCCGTGGTGTGCAACACCATGTGGGCGCTCACCGACTTCACCGAGGCGAACGGCGCCACGCGCCTCGTGCCCGGGTCGCACCTGTCGCCGAGCAACCCCGACTACGGGTCGCCCTACGACTCGGTCCCCGCCGAGATGGCCCGCGGCAGCGTGCTCGTCTGGCACGGCAGCCTCTGGCACGGCGGCGGCGCCAACACCACCGACACCCGACGCACGGGCATCGCCATGAACTACTGCGCCGGCTGGATCCGTCAGCAGGAGAACCAGCAGCTGGGCCTCGATCCGGCGCTGGTGCGCACCTTCGAGCCACGGCTCCGCCGCCTCGTGGGCTACGGCATCTACAACGGCCTGATGGGCCACATCGACAAGCACGACCCCGACGAGCTGCTGGGCGTGGGCGCCGGGGCCGACGGGCGGATGGTCTGGGACGCCATCGGTTGACGTCGGACCCACCCCTCGACGAAGTCCTGCGGCAGATCGAGACCTGGGAGGCGCCGCACACGGCCGCGGCCGTGGTGACGCCTCGCGGCCTCACCGAGAGCCACGGTGACGCCGAGCACCCGTTCGCGCTCGCCTCGGTGACCAAGCTCCTGGTCGCCGACGCGGTGCTCGTGGCGGTCGAGGAGGAGGCCCTCTCGCTCGACCAGGCGGCCGGACCGCCCGGCGCCACCGTGGCCCACCTGCTGGCGCACGCCTCGGGCCTGGGCCCCGACGGCGGCGTGGTCGCGCCGCCCGGCACCCGGCGGATCTACAGCAACGCCGGCTTCGAGGCGCTGGCCGCGACCCTCGAGGCCGCCACCGGCATGACCATGGCGGACTACCTCCACGCCGCCGTGGTCGAGCCGCTCGGCATGTCCGGGACCCGGCTCGACGGCTCCGCGGCGCACGGCGCCGTGTCGACGGCGGCCGACCTGGCCGCCTTCGCCGCCGAGCTGCTCGTGCCCCGGCTCCTCGCCCCCGAGACGCTCGCCCGGGCCACGCGCCCCGCCTTCGCCGACCTCGCGGGCGTGCTCCCCGGCTTCGGCCGCCAGGACCCCAACCCGTGGGGCCTGGGCTTCGAGGTCCGCGGGGACAAGCACCCGCACTGGACCGGCCGCGGCAACTCCCCGGCGACCTTCGGCCACTTCGGGCGGTCCGGCACGTTCCTGTGGGTGGATCCGGTCGCCGCCGTGGCGCTGGTGGTGCTGACCGATCGGACGTTCGGGCCGTGGTCGGCCGAGGCCTGGCCGCGGCTGGCGGACGGCGTGCTCGGCGCGGCGTCGTGACCCAGCCCGCGCCGTCGACAGGCCCGCGTCGGGCAAGAATAGGTCGAACGACCGGGGCCAAACGGCTCTACCTGCGCTTTCGCCCGCTGTCCGCGGTCAAGGACCCCGCAGTCGTTCCCGACAGGAGTGGCATGGCGATGGGTGAAGTCCGGCGTTCGCAGGCGCAATGCGTGTGAACGCGTTCGCGATGCTGCGCGCTCGCCATGCCCTCGACGCTGCGGGGCTCGACCCAGAGGTGCCACTCGAGCGGACCAGCAGCGTCACCAACGAGGTGTGGCTGAGCCCCGACGTGGTGGTCCGCGTCAACTCGAAGCTCGACCACCGACTGCGGCGCGAGGCCGACCTGGCGCGGATCCTCCCGGCCGCCGTCCGCTATCCCAAGGTCATCGCCTACGGCGGGGAGATCGGCGCCGACTGGCTCATCCTCGAGCGCGTGCCCGGACGGCCGCTGAGCCGCTGCTGGCCCGACCTCGACCAGGACCGGCGACGCGCCGCCATCGCCGAACTGGCCGTGATGCTCCGGGCGGTCCACCAGACCAAGATCCTCGAGCGCAACGAGGTCCGCGAGGCCCCGCAGCTGCTCGACCGGGCCCGCACCGGCCGCGAGGCCGTCGCCCGCCTGCTCGACGCGCTCGCCGAGCTGGCCACGTTCGACCACGTCGACGCCCGGATCATCGACCACCTCGCGCAGCTCGTGCGGGAGACCGCACACTTCCTCGACCCCTTCGACGTGCCCACGCTCGTCCACGGCGACCTCACCTTCGAGAACATGCTGTGGGACGGCGAGCACGTCACCGCGCTGCTCGACTTCGAGTGGGCCCGCACCGGGCCGCCCGACCTCGACCTCGACATCCTGCTGCGCTTCGTCGCCTACCCGCAGCTGCACGTGGCCGAGGACTACGAGGACCGCACCCACGCGGCGGACTACGCCGAGGTGCCGTGGTGGCTCGCCGAGGACTACCCCGAGCTGTTCGAGATCCCAAACGAGCTCGAACGCATGCGCATCTACGGCATCGCCTGGGACGTGAAGGAGCTGCTGCAGTTCCCGCCACGCGCCGAGGCGCACCACCTGCCCGAGGCGCACCCCTACCACCGCCTGGTGCGCACCCTGCGGGGCGTCGGCTACCTCGACGAGCTCAACGGCGACGTGAGCATCACCTTCTGACCCGGACCACCTCGGCCCGCCCTACTGTGCCCCGGTGCCCCTGAAGGTCCGGACCGACCGGGAGATCTGCCACCTCCTCGGGTGGCTCGTGCTGGGCCCGCTGGCGTTCGCCACCCTGGCTCGGGTGGTGGCGTGGGATGCGTCGTCAGCATTGGTCGTGTTCGACGCGGTGCTGCCGTTCGCCGTCGTGCCTGCGGCACTGCTGGCCGTCATCGGGGCCCTCATCCAGCGCCGCGCCCTGCTCGGCGTGGCCCTGGTGGTGACCGCTTCGCTCCTCGTCCTCAGCCGGCCCGAGCACGCGGCGGCACGACCGCTCCCACTCGTCGTGGCGGGCGCGCCGAAGGTGGTGGTGTTCGACGCCGAGGTGAAGGCCGGGCGCGATCACCCGGCCGACTACGCCCGCGAGATCGTGGCCGCCCGCGCCGACATCGTCACCCTCCAGCAGGCGACGCCGCGCTTCGTCGCCGCGATGCGCGCCCGGACCACGCCGGGGCAGCTCCGCTACCTCACCTCGTTCACGGGCAAGGACCGCATCGGGGCGCTCGAGCAGTCGTCGCTCGTGGTGCTCTCGCGCTACCCGATCGACCACGCGCACATGACCGACCTGGTCGACCGGCCCACCTTCCTGAGCACGCTCGTGCGGGTCCCCGGGCACCCCCTGCGGCTGTTCGACGTGCACACCGCCGCCCCACTCGGCGGGAACCGCGGCGCCTGGATCGACGGCCTCACCCGGCTGCGTACCGCTGCCGGACGCTCGACCGCACCCACGCTGGTCATCGGCGACTTCAACGCCACGTGGGGCAACCAGGGCTTCCGCGGCCTCGTGGCCGACGGCTTCGTCGACGCCGCTGCCGCGCGGGGCCTGCCGGATCAGTTCACCTGGCCGAACGACGCCTCACCGCTGCCGCCCTTCCTGCGCATCGACCACGTGTTGACCCGCGGTGCGCTGGTGGTCACCCACATCCGGACGGGCACGGGCCAGGGCAGCGACCACCGGCCGCTCTTGGCCACCGTCGCCTTCCTGCCCTGAGCGCGGGCAGGGCAGGGCGGCCTGTCAGAAGGACGAGCGGACAGGCAGCTGCGGCGCAGCCGCCCCGGAACCGTTCGCTCGGCCGACCCAGCAAGCACAGGCCCTTCGTTCTGAGAGGCCGCCCGTCGAGAGACGTGGACGCGCCCTCTCCGCGCGGCCTGTCAGAACTGCGCGGGCTCGAGCGCCAGGAGGTCGGCCGCGCCGGCGCGCACCGGGTCGAGGAGGCCCTTCACCAGGGGCAGCAGGTTGTCGGCGTAGAAGCGGGCGGTGACGACCTTGCCCTCGAGGAAGGCGCGGTCACCGCGACCGGCGTCGAGCTCGCGCTGCGCGGCCAGCGCCGTGTCACCCAGCAGCCAGCCACCCACGGTCTGCGAGGCGAGCCGCAGGAACGGGGTGGCCCCGCCGAGCGCATCGCGCACGTCGGCGCCGAGCTGGGCACCCAGCCACTGCGCGGCTTCCTCGAACACGGCGACGGCCTCGGTGAGCCGTGCGCCGATGGGCTGCAGCGCCTCGGGACCGGCCGCCAGCCGGTCGGCCGTGGCCCGCATGCGGGTGACGAGGTCGGCGACGACCGCACCGCCGCGCATGGGCAGCTTGCGGCCGACCAGGTCCATGGCCTGGATGCCGTTGGTCCCCTCGTAGATCTGGGTGATGCGCACGTCGCGGGCGAGCTGCGCAACGCCGGTCTCCTCGATGTAGCCCATGCCGCCGTAGACCTGCACGGCCAGCGAGGCCACCTCGACGCCGAGGTCGGTGCCCCAGCCCTTCACCAGCGGGATGTAGAGGTCGACCCGCTCGGCGGCCGCAGCGCGCTGGGCCTCGTCGGGGTGGCCCTGCGCGCGGTCGATGTCGGCCGCGGTGAGGAAGGCGAGCGA
>JADGOP010000399.1 GCA_017882935.1 Actinomycetota bacterium | reverse complement strand
CGGTCGACCACCTGGGTGTGGCCCGCGAGGTCGTGCGGGCCGCGGTTGGTGGCCGAGGCGTTGACCCAGATCGCCAGGATGATCTGCAGCGGGGGCACGTAGAGCAGGGGCCCCAGCACCAGCGCCCGCGCGAACGAGCGGCCCATCGACGGGTGCCCGCCGGTGGTGATGTCGACGATCTCGTAGCCCGCCTCGCGGTGCCCCGCGGTGGTGCCCGTGCGGGCCACCTGCAGCGTCTCGTCGATGGTGAACACCACCAGCCAGAGCAGGCACATCCACACCAGCGCCCACGCGCTGTGCAGCCAGGCGGTGACCGCGGTGGCGGCCGCGACCACGCTGAGGACCAGCAGCGGCGACTGGTCGAGGCGCGCCGAGCGGGCCCGGCGCCGCTCCTCGAGGCCCACCGCGAGGCCCCACACGGTGAACACCGGCAGCGCGTCGGCGGAGTACCACTGCGCGACATCGTCGGACGTGATCAGCGGTGGCGCACCGCGGGCGACCACGACCGTGCCGGCCATCCGGTCGTGGTACGCACGGTGGTGCGCGGACAGCACGATCGACACCGCCAGCGACATGGCGATGATGATGGCGAGGGCCACCCCGACCGACAGCACGCCGAAGCACAGCGCCACCACGAAGCCGCGCCGGAACGCCGCGACGGCCGGGACGGGGCCTTCGTGGTCGAGCGTGGCGACGCGCAGGCCCAGGGCGAGCTTGCCAGGCGTGGCACCGAGCGTGGTGAGGAAGCTCGTCTCGTACGCGGTGATGGCGACGACGACGAGGAAGTCACCGGCGAGGGGCCGACCGGTGGGGCCCAGCGCCAGGATGATCCCCGCGATGGTGAACTCGATGACCACGTCGATGAGCCGGGCCGAGACCCGGGACTCGTTGGACGCGGCCAGCGTGGGGCGGTACGCCAGGTTCAGCGGGAGACCATGGGCACGTAGTTGCGCTCTTCGGCCCCGATGTAGAGCTGCCGCGGGCGGGCGATCTTCTGGTCCTGCTCGAGCAGCTCCTTCCAGTGCGCCAGCCAGCCCGACACGCGGGGGATGGCGAACAGCACCGTGAAGGTGTCGATGGGGAAGTCCATGGCCTGGTAGATGAGGCCGGAGTAGAAGTCGACGTTGGGGTACAGCTTGCGGCTGATGAAGTAGTCGTCGGAGAGGGCGGTCTCCTCGAGCTTCAGCGCGATGTCGAGCAGCGGGTTCTTGCCGGTGACCTCGAAGACGTCGTAGGCGATCTTCTTGATGATCGTGGCCCGCGGGTCGAAGTTCTTGTACACCCGGTGGCCGAAGCCCTGCAGCCGGCCCTTGCCCTCCTTGACGCCCTTCACGAACGCCTCGACGTTGTCGACCGAGCCGATCTCGTTGAGCATCTTGATGACGGCCTCGTTGGCGCCTCCGTGGCGGGGGCCGTAGAGCGCGGCCGCGGCCCCGGCGCAACACGAGTAGGGGTCGGGGTGGGAGCTGCCGATGACCCGCATCGCGGCCGTGCCGCAGTTCTGCTCGTGGTCGGCGTGGAGGATGAAGAGCACGTCGAGCGCGTGGGCGAGCACCGGGTTGGGCACGTAGTGGGGCTCGGCGACCTTCCACATCATCGACAGGAAGTTGGAGGCGAAGTCGAGGGTGTTGTCGGGGTAGACGAACGGCTGCCCGACGCTGAAGCGGTGGGCGCATGCCGCCAGCGTGGGCACCTTCGCGACGAGGCGCACGATCTGCTTGTTGCGCACCTCCGGGTCATCGATGTCCTTGGCCTCGTGGTAGAAGGTCGACAGGGCACCGAAGGCCGACACGAGCATGCCCATGGGGTGGGCGTCGTAGTGGAAGCCCTCCATGAAGCGCTTGCGCACGTTCTCGTGGATGAACGTGTGGTACGTGATCTCGTGCTTCCAGGTCTCGAACTGCTCCGCGTTGGGGAGCTCGCCGTAGATCAGGAGGTACGCGACCTCGAGGTAGGTGGAGCTCTCGGCCAACTGCTCGATGGGGTAGCCGCGGTAGCGCAGGATGCCCGCGTCGCCGTCGATCTCGGTGATCGCGCTGCTGGTGCACGCGGTCTGGGTGAAGCCCGGGTCGTAGAACCAGGTGTTGCCGAGCAGCTTCTTCCAATCGCCTGCGTCGACACCTCCGTTCACGATCGGGATCTCGATCGACTCACCATTGCGGTTGTCGGTGATCGTTACGCTCTCAGCCACTCCACGACTCCCAATAGCCGGTTCCTGTGCCCAGACCTTGTCGACTGCCACCGTGCCAGGGGCACGCCACAGTCGTGCAAGGGGAGCATACGTGCCGCGCCGCCGGGCGAGGCACTCGACGCCGGGTTGCTCAGGCGGCCACGCGAGAGGTGATGCCGGGGTGGCGGGCGCCATGGTCGTGGACCACGTCGAAGATGACGTCGCGGACCGCCCGCGCGGGGGTCGACAGCAGCGCCCGCCGGCGCACCGCCAGGCCCACCGAGCGCGGGGCCAGGCCGTCGACCACCACGATCTGCCAGTCGGCGGCGCTGGTGCGGGGCGCGGCGCTGGCCGGCAGGATCGCGGCGCCGAAGCCCTCGAAGGCCAGCGTGGCGAGGAGGCGCATGCCGTCGACCTCGGCCTGGGCGGTGAGGCGCAGGTCGGCGCGGGCGATCTCCGCGTCGAGCTCGTCGCGGAACGACGTGCCCGGCGGCTCGAGCAGGAGGGGGTGCCCGGCCAGCTCGGAGAGCGACACGCGCCCGCGCCCGGCCAGCGGGTGGCCGATGGGGGCCACCACGATGCGTTGCTCGTCGAACAGCACCTCGGTGCTGAGGTCGGGGTCGTCGACCGGGAGGTTGACCACCGCCAGGTCGAGCTCGCCGCTGGCCATCTGCGGCACCAGGGAGGTGGTGGTGGCGTCGACCACGATGAGGTGGACCTTGGGGAACGCAGCGGCCACGGCGGGCAGCAGCAGGGGCACCATCCACCGTCCGGTGGTGCCGATGATGCCGAGGCGGACGGTGCCGCCGATCTCATCGGTGGCCGAGGCCACGTCGGCCGAGAGCGCCTCGAGCTCGGCGTGGATGCGGCGCGCCCGGGCCACGGCCAG
>JADGOP010000049.1 GCA_017882935.1 Actinomycetota bacterium | reverse complement strand
CGGACCACCAGGAGCCAACGCCGCCATGACGGGGACCTCTTCGCCCAGCACACCCCGCGTCGTCGGCGCGGTCGACTGCGGCACCAACTCCACCCGCCTCCTGGTGGCGCGCCGCGGCGACGACGGTGAGCTGGTCACGATCGAGCGCCTCATGCGGATCACCCGGCTGGGCCAGGGCGTCGACGCCACCGGCCGCCTCGCGCCCGAGGCGATCGGGCGCACCACCGACGTGCTGGCCGAGTACCGCACGGTGCTGGCGGGGCACGGCGCCACCGAGGTGCGGGCCACGGCCACATCCGCCGCGCGCGACGCGGCCAACCGCGACGACTTCTTCGGCCCGGCCACGGCTGCGCTCGGGTCGCGTCCCGAGCTCCTCGCCGGCGAGGAGGAGGGCCGGCTCTCGTTCCTCGGTGCCACCGCCGACCTCCCCACCACCGGTGGCGCCTACCTCGTGGCCGACATCGGCGGCGGGTCGACCGAACTGGTGGTCGGATCGTTCACGCCCGGCGGCCGACCCGACGTCGGGGGCGTGACCTCGCTCGACGTGGGCTGCGTCCGCGTGACCGAGCGCCACCTCCACCACGACCCCCCGACCACCGACGAGCTCGACGAGGCCTCCGTGTACCTCGGCACCCGCATCGCGGCGGCGCTCGATGACCTCCCGGGCGCGCGCGGCGCCTCGCTGCTGGGGCTGGCGGGCACGGTCAGCACCGTCGCCGCGGTCGAGCAGGGCCTCGCGACGTACGACCGTGACCGCATCCACCACGCCGTGCTGACCACCGCCTCGATCGAGGCCATCACCGACCAGCTCGCGGCCCTGCCGGTCGCCGCCCGCGCCCAGGTCCCCGGCGTCGAGCCCGGGCGGGCCGAGGTGATCGTGGGCGGCTGCCTCGTGCTGCGGGCCCTCGTGCGGGCCGCGGGCGTCGCCTCGCTGGTGGTGTCGGAGGCCGACATCCTCGACGGCCTCGCGATGAGCCTCCTGGCCGGAACGCCTGACGGCGCCGGAGGGGCGGACGGGTAGGTTCGCGACATCGTGATCCCCCTCGTGCGCCTCATCGCCACCGACCTCGACGGCACCCTCCTCGGCCCCGACGACCGCATCTCCGAGCGCACCCTGGCAGCCCTCGCCGCGGCCCGGCTCGCCGGGGTGCACGTGGTGGCCGCCACCGGGCGCAGCCACCACACCGCAGTGCCGCTGATCGGCCCCAGCGGTCACATCGACGTGGCGATCTGCTCCAACGGTGCCACGGTCTACGACGTCGTGGGCGACCGCGTGGAGGAGCAGCACCCCGTCACCCCCGAGGCGGCCGCCGGCATGTTCGCGGCCATCGGGGAACGGGTCCCCGGTGCGAGCTTCGGCTGGGAGTCGGTCGAGGGCTTCGGTTGGGCCCCTGGGTTCCTCGACGCCGAGCCCGAGGTGGGCGCCACCATCCGGGCCGTCGCCGGTGAGGCCGGTCCCAAGGGGGCCGAGGGGGTGGCACTGCTGAAGGTGTTCGTGGCGCACTCCGCCATCACGCACGACGCGCTCCTCGCCGCGGTCGCCGCAGCGCTGCCGCCCGGGCTCACGGTCACGCACTCCGGCGCGAGGTCGGTCGAGATCACCGCCGAAGGCGTCGACAAGGCGGCCGCGCTCGCCCGCGTCTGCGCCCGCTTCGGAATCGGGGCCGACGAGGTGATCGCCTTCGGCGACAACCAGAACGACCTCGCGATGCTCCGCTGGGCCGGCCGCGGCGTGGCCATGGACAACGCCCACCCGGCGGTGCTGGCCGAGTTCTCCGAGCGCGCGGGCCACCACGCCGACGACGGTGTGGCCATCGCCATCGAGCTGCTGCTCGCCGCAGCGCTCGAAGCCGGGAGCTGATGCGTCCTCTAACATCGCCGGCGATGCCGCTCAGCGACCGGATCCTCCTCGGGCCTGGGCCCTCCAACCCCTACCCCGAGGTCGCCCAGGCGTTCGCCCGACCCCTGCTCGGGCACCTCGATCCCGAGTTCCTGGCGCTCCTCGACGACACCTGCGAGCGGCTGCGCCGGGTGTTCCGCACCTCCAACGAGCTCACGCTGCCGATCAGCGGCACCGGGTCGGCGGGCATGGAGGCCGCCTTCGTGAACGTCGTCGCCCCAGGCGACACCGTGGTCGTGGGCGTCAACGGCGTGTTCGGCGAACGGATGTGCGACGTCGCCGCGCGCTGTGGCGCCGAGGTCGTGCGCGTCGACGCGCCGTGGGGCCGCCCACTCGACCCGGGCGCGGTGCTGGCGGCGCACCCGTCGCCGAAGGTCATCGCCGTGGTGCACGCCGAGACGTCGACCGGCGTGCGCACCGACATCGAGGAGCTGGGCCGGGGCAAGGGCGACGCGCTGCTGCTGGTCGACACCGTCACGTCGCTCGGCGGCATCCCCGTCGAGGTCGACGCGTGGGGCATCGACATCGCCTACAGCGCCACGCAGAAGTGCCTCGGGGTGCCACCCGGCCTGGCGCCGCTCACGGTGAGCGAGCGGGCGCGGGAGCGCTTCGTAGAGCGGAGCCAGAGCTGGTACCTCGACCTGCGACTGATCTCCGACTACGTCTCCGCCGACGCCGGGCGCCGCTACCACCACACCGCACCCACGGCCATGGTCGCGGCGCTCCACGCCGGGCTCGGCCACGTGCTCGACGAGGGCCTCGAGCAGGCCTGGGCGCGCCACGCAGCGTGTGGCGAGGCGTTGCAGGCCGGCTTCGAGAAGCTCGGGTTCCGGCTGCTCGCCGCCGACGGTCACCGGCTGCCGCAGCTCACCAGCGTGGGCCTCCCCGAGGGGGTCGACGAGGCCGTCGTGCGCGGCGCGCTGCTCGACGACTTCGGCATCGAGGTCGGTGGCGGGCTCGGTGCCTGGGCGGGGACGTCGTGGCGCATCGGGTGCATGGGCCACGGTGCTCGACGCCGCAACGTCACCCTCCTGCTGGCCGCTGTGGGCGAGCTGCTCGGCCGATGATGCGCCGCAGCTCCCGGTCCGGGTCCACCGAGATGTTCGACACCTCGACCACGCTGTTCGGGCGCCGCATCATGCTCCGCCCCCTCGCCCTCTCCGACTTCGAGGCCTGGCGCGAGGTGCGCACCACCAGCGCCGACTGGCTGCTCAAGTGGGAGCCGCAACGCTCGCCCAACGCGCCCGACCCCACCACCGACCGCGACGCCTTCGCGGTGCGGTGCAGCGCCCGCCACCGCGAGCGCCAGCTGGGCGCCGGCTACGGGTTCGGCATCTTCGCCGAGGGCACCTTCGTGGGCGAGATCAACCTCTCGTCGGTGCAGCGCGGTGCCTTCCAGAGCGGCTACGTGGGCTACTGGATCGACCAGCAGGCCGCGGGCAACGGCTACGTGCCCGAGGCGGTCGTGGTGCTCGCACGCCACGCCTTCGAGGAGCTGTACCTCCATCGGCTGCAGATCTCGATCATCCCTCGCAACAGCGCCAGCCGCCGGGTGGTCGAGAAGCTGGGCCTGCGCGACGAGGGCATCGCAGTGCGCTACCTCGAGATCAACGGCGTGTGGGAGGACCACGTGCGCTACGCGCTCACGGTCGAGGAGTGGGACCAGCGCCGCGACGAGCTCGAGAAGGAGTGGCTGTAGCCGACGGCGGCAGTGGCCATCGCGGGTTCAGCGGCTGGTGATGCGCTCCTGCAGCGCGGCGAGCCGGGCCTGGAACTCGGGCTGACCGATCGACCAGACCTGCGGGTCGAGCTCCACGTCGACGGCTTCGGCGTGCGTGGCGACGCCGGGCATGCGCTGCAGTGTGGCCTTCGCCCGCACGAGCAGCTCGCGGGGCGCTGCGCCGGCCCGCTCGGCCAGGGAGCGGGCCACGCCGGCCAGCTCGTCGTCGGGCACGGTGCGCCAGACGAGGCCGACCCGCTCGGCGTCGGCGGCCGTGAGGACCTCGCCGAAGAGCACGGTGGCCGCGGCGGCCTGGGGTCCGACCGCGCGCTCGAGCATCCAGGTGTGGCCGCCACCCGGGTGGATGCCGAGCTGCAGGAAGCGGGTGTCGAAGCGGGCCGAGGTGCCGGCGAGGCGGACGTCGCACGCCAGCGCCAGGTTCATGCCGGCGCCCACGGCCGCCCCGTTGACCGCCGCGATGGTGGGCAGGCGGCAGCGGCTGACCCGGAGGAAGCCCTCGTAGATGCGGCGCAGCCCGGCGCGGGCCCCCCCGTCGCCGGCACCGCCCGCCCCGCCGAGGTGCGACAGGTCGGCACCCGCGCAGAACGCCGGCGCGGCGCCGGTGACCACCACGGCCCGGACGTCGGGTGAGGCCTCGAAGGCGTCGAACGCCGCCACGATCTCGTCGACCATCGGCTCGGTGAGCGCGTTGCGCCGCGCCGGGTCGTCGAGGGTGAGGGTGGCGACAGCTGCGGACGTGTCGACGCGGATCAGGGCCATGGGCCGAGTCTCGCAGCCGCGGGGTGACGGGCGGCTACCAGCGTCCGAGCCGGCGGGCCAGCGCCCGAGCCTCGTCGGCCCAGTCGCAGAGCAGCGCCAGCTCTGCGGCCCGCTCGGCATAGCGGACATGGGGATCGACCGTGCCGACACCGCCGTAGTCGAGGTGCTCCTCGCGATCGGCTTGGGCCAGCATCAGGGGAGCCAGCCACTGGTACTTCACCGCGGAGGCACGCATGCCGAGGACCGCCGGCGCGTCGCTCATGGGCCCAGTACAGCAGCCGGCCGGCCGGCCGGCGCTACGACTTGGACTCGACGGAGGCTTGGTTGCGCAGCACCGAGGGGGAGTGGCGGAAGAACAGCTCGACGTCGCGCTGGTAGCGGTAGGCGGGCTGGTGGTCGCCCACGGTGTCGCGCAGGCGCGACGCCTCGACGAACGCCTGCGCCGCGCCGGCCGAGGTGTACTCGTAGCGGAAGCCGTCGCGCTGGAGGCGCCGGTTGTCGACGCCTCGGCCGAAGCGCAGGAGCGTGAGCAGCTCGGGCGGCAGGTCGACGCCCAGGCGCCGCAGCGGGTCGGCGGCGAGGCCCGTCGCGAACGGCGGCATGGGGATGGTGCGCTTGCCGCAGATGGCCGCGACCTCGCTCCACGGCAGCAGGCCGTCGCCGGCCACGTTGTAGATGCCGGCCACGTCGTGGTCGAGGACGTGCTGGATGGAGCGGATCACGTCGTCTTCGTGGGTGAACTGGAAGCGCGGGTCGAAGCCGAAGATCGACGGCACCAGCGGCAGCCGCAGGGCCTTCGTGAGCGGCGTGACGATGGTGGGGCCGACCACGTTGGAGAACCGCAGCAGGGCCACGCGCACGTGGGGGTTGTCGAGGGCGAAGTCGCGCACGTAGCCCTCGACCTCGACCAGGCTGCGCTCGAGCCGGGTGCGCAGCGGCGCCTTTCGTCGAGTGTCCTCGGTGAACCACACCGGGTCGGCGGCCGAGGCGCCGTAGACGTGCGCCGAGGACTTCACCACCACGTTGCGGACCGTGCTCCCAGGAGCGGATGCCGCGGCGAACAGGTTCATGGTGCCGATGACGTTGATCTCGTGCATGGAGCGCGCGGCCATCTGGGTGCTGTCGACCACCAGGAAGGTGTGCACGATGGTGTCGACGCCGGTGGCCGCCACGATGCGCGACAGGATCGAGTAGTTCTCGTCGCTCCGCACGTACTCGGTGCGCTCGAGCTTGACCGACGGCGTGCGGGTGTCGAGGCCGATGATGACGTCGACGTCGGGCTGGGCCTCGAGGGCCTGGGCGACGCGGCCGCCCCAGAAGGTGCCCAGGCCGGTGACGAGGATGCGACGTCCCATGGCCGTTACCCGAACCAGACCGAGCGGCGGGTGCGGAGCATGTCGTAGAGCGCTTCCTGGATCTGCTGGCGGATGGCCTCGGACGCCTCCATGATGCGGCTCCGCGAGTAGCGGGGCTGGTCGGGCTCGACGTCGAAGTAGACCGGGTCGAGCACCTTGATCTTGAACTTGGCCGGGAAGTAGGCAGCGGTGGAGAGCGGCCCCAGGAAGGGACCGAACGCCAGCATGTTGGCGGTGATGGGGAAGTACGGGATGCCGAGCGCCTTGGCCACCGCCGGCAGCTTGAACAGGATGGGCATCGACTCCTCGGCGCCCACCACGGCGAGGGGCACCACGGGCACGCCGGAGCGCATGGCGATCTCGACGTAGCCGCCGCGGCCGAAGCGGCGCAGCTGGTAGCGCTGGTTGAAGGTCTTCGAGGGGCCCTTGGTGCCCTCGGGGAACACCAGCGCGAGCTGCTTCTGCTCGCGCAGCAGCCGGTAGGCGTTGTCGGGGTGGGCCACGACGCCCCCGGCGCGCGACCACAGGGTGCCGATGACCGGCAGCGTCTTGAACATCTGGTCGGCCAGGCCGTAGACGGGGCGCTGCAGCTCCTTCTCGATGCCGTGCATGCTCGCCGGGGCATCGGAGGGGATCGCCCCGGCGTGGTTCGCCACCATGAGCGCGCCGCCGTCGTCGGGGATCTTCTCGAGCCCGTCCCACTCGACCCGGAACCACTTGCTGTAGAGCGGGTCGTAGAGCCTGCGGCTGAGCTCGCGCATGTGCTCGCTGCGACCCCACTCGTCGACATCGGAGCGGCGCGGGTCGGGGAGGTGTTGGGGCGGTTCGTCGGGCGGCACCAGCGCGGGCACGGGCACCAGCTCGGCTCGGGTCGCACCTTGGGGGCCGGCGGCCTTCGAGGGCATGGGGGCGATGCTACCCGGGGCGCGTTCGGGCAGATCCGGGGGGTCGGTCAGGAGGCGAGCAGCTCGCCGAGGCCCCAGTCGGGCATGGTGCCGGTGTCGGGGTCGAACGTCTGGAGCCAGGTGGTCAGCCAGGTGGGGTCGGCGAACTTCGACGGGTGGTGGCTGGGCAGCATCGAGGCCGCCATGTTCGGCAGCAGCTCGAACACGAAGCTCACCGCCAGCCTGACCAGCCGGAACCAGGCCAGGGGGTTCAGGACGCGGCGGTCCTTCGCCATCATCACCACGATCGACGGGACGATGAAGCCGGTGGCCAGCAGGAACGACGTGGTCATGGCCAGGGCGTAGCGGAGGCGGGAGCCGCCGAGGGCCTCGAACACGTCGAACGCCACCGTCTTGTGCTCGACCTCCTCGGCGAGGTGCCAGAGGAACATCGTGGCGGCGGTCTCGTCGGCGCCACGGAAGAAGGCGCTGAGGTGGTCCTCGGCCCAGCGCGCCAGCGTGAAGGCGATGGTCTCCGAGGCGGCCGCGAAGGCCAGGTTGAAGCGGAGGCTGCGGGTCCGGCTCAACCAGCCGTAGGCCCGCTTCATCCCCCGCTCGAGGCGGCGCAGCGCGGGGACCTGGGCGACGACGAGGTCGTTGAAGCGCCGGTGCGCGCGGTGGTGCTGGGACTCCTGGCGGACGAAGTCGGCGGCCCGGGCCGCGAGCGCGTCGTCGAGGTCGGGGATGGCGGCGCGGACCGAGCTGACGAAGTAGGGCTCGGCGTAGGGCATGAGGAGCGAGACGCTGTTGGCGGCGTAGGCGAACTCGCGGTTGCGCGGGTTCCACGCGACGCGCAGGTCGTCGGGGTAGTCGAACGTGGGTCGTCGGACCGTGAGCGGGGCGCCGGGCATCCTGTGAAGCATCGGCCCGTTCCCCGGGGACCTGAGCACGCCGCTCACCCGAACGGATCGGTGTCGGCCACGTGTGCGGTGCCCTCGGCACAGCCGTCGAGCAGGCTGCACCAGCGGCAGGCGGCCGAGGGGCGCTTCACCGGTGCGGCCTCGCCGGTGCGCAGGGCGGCGTAGCGCTGCACGCCGTCGACCGTGCGGGCGACCGCCGAGCGCAGCAGGCCCTCGGTGACCACCTCCTCGTCGGTGGTGCCGCTGTCGAGGTAGGCCGACACCAGGAGCCGGGGCGGCACGCCGATGCGCAGCGTCTCGACCAGCGCGTAGAAGCGGAGGTCGTCGCGGTGGACGGGGGCGAAGCCGCCGCTCTTGAAGTCGACGATGACCTTGCGGGCGCGGTTGCCCGAGTCGACGGGCTGGCCCAGCGTGAGGTCGGCGCGGCCCTTGAGCTGGATGCGCTGCTCGCAGACCTCGGCCCGCATGGTCACCTCGGTGAGGGGCCGCATCGAGCGGTCGAGGGGTGGCCAGCACTCGAGGAACTTGGCCACGGTGGCGCCGGCCGCCGCCCGCACCTCGGCCCGGTCGCCGTCGGACGCGCCCGCGAGCCAGTCGGCGGCCCAGTGGTCGGCGCGGGCGATGCGTTCGATGGCCTCGTCGACGAGCGCGCCCGGCGGCGGGTTGCCGTCCCAGTTCACGGCCAGCTCCACGGCCTTGTGCACGACGGTGCCGCGCAGCACGGGGACGCTGATCTCGAAGGGGGCGCCCTGCTCGTGGCGGAACCGGACCTCGCAGCCGTGGACCCCGCCGAGGAGGCGCTTGTCGACCACCAGGGTCCGGTCGGAGCGCAGCACGGCCGCGACGGGGGCCAGCTCGGCCTCGACCTCCTCGCGCAGCTCGTCGCGCAGGTCAGGAGCGAACTCGGGCCGGTCGTCGACGCTCGCCCCGGCGCCGAGGCGGTCGAGGACCGCCTGCTGTGCGGGGTTCAGGGTGGCGCCCATCGCCCGAGGGTACGGCTCGGGGCCGCCCCTGCCGCTACATCCCCTGGCGTCTCCCGCTCCTCCCGCAACTTCTGGGGTCGGTTTCGGCGCGATATGCGCCGAAACGGTGCCCGAAATGGTGGTGGTCCCAACGGGTAGCCTCGCCGGGCCTGTCGTCCGATCGGACGAGCGGCACCACGGGGGTGGTCATGACCGCGACAGCGTCGCTTCCTCAGTCGGGCGTCGAGCCTGAGCCCACGAGCGTCGGTCGCTACGTCCTGGTGGCCACGGCGTTGTGCTCGCTGGTGGCGGCAGGGATCCACTTCGCCTTTGCGCCGGCCCACTTCAACGAGGTGTGGTCGCACGGTGCCTTCTTCGTCGTCATCGCCTGGCTCCAGCTCGCCTGGGGGCTGGCGGTGCTGTTCCGGCCGCGCCGGTCGCTGCTGCTCGCGGGCGTGGCCCTCAACCTCGGCATCGTCGGTGTGTGGCTCGTGTCGCGCACGGTCGGGCTGCCGTTCGGGTTGCAGGGTGGCCCGATCGAGCCGGTGGCCGCTCCCGACGCGCTGTGCACCGCCCTCGAGCTCATCATCGCCGCCGGCGCAGGCATCGTGGCCTGGCGGCCCTCGCTGCTCCACCGACCGGTCCGATCCAGTCGCCTGGCCATGACGTCGGTGTCGGCGCTGGGCGTGGCCGCCGTCGTGGTCGCCTCGGTCTCGCTCACGCCCGCCTGGGCGGGGGAGCACGCCGACCACGGCGCTGCCGGGCACACGCATACGGCAACCGGCGCCTTCGTCACCGGCACCTCGCCGTGCGAGAAGTCCGGACCGCCCAGCTCCCCCGAGCAGGTGGCCAGCACCACCAACGGCCACCAGCACCGCGGCCCGCAGGTGCAGGTGCCGATCGGTGAGGCGACCCGGGTCACGCTCGCGGCGCAGCAGGCCGACGCCCGCGCCGTCGTGGCCCAGTACCCCACCGTCGCCGACGCGGTGAAGGGTGGCTACCGGATGTCGGTCGTCTACGTGCCCTGCATCGGTGCCCACTTCACCAACACGGCCTACGCGGGCGCCTTCGACCCGAAGCACCCGTCGGAGCTGCTCTACGACGGCGCCACCCCCAACGCCAAGATCGTGGGGTTGTCGTACCTGCTGTTCCACCCCGGTGGCGCCCCGGCCGGCTTCGCCGGTCCCAACGACCACTGGCACCAGCACACCTTCAACGGCGGCCTCTGCATGTCGGCGGCCGGGGTGGTCATCGGCGGTGAGCAGACGAGCGTGGCGCAGTGCGCTGCCCGGGGTGGCCGCAAGGCGAGCCTGCAGGACATCTGGATGCTGCACGACTGGGTCGTGCCGGGCTGGGAGTGCAGCTGGGGCGTGTTCGCCCCGGAGTGCCCGGAGCTGGGTGGCCGCACGGGTGGCACCGCCTGGGATGCACCGGATCCGGCCGTGACCGGTCAGGCCCTCCCCAGCAACTAGTTCCTCGCGACGGTCGACCCGTGGTACGCGACCGGGTCGGCCGTCGTTTTGCCCTGGTGGCGGTCACGTCGGCG
>JADGOP010000398.1 GCA_017882935.1 Actinomycetota bacterium | reverse complement strand
GTGGTCGAGCTCGCCCACCGCCACGGCATGCGCCTCGTCGGGCCCAACTCCATGGGGGTGGTCAACACCGCCCCCGACGTGTCGCTCGACGCCACCTTCGTCGGCGTGCGCCCCCTCCCCGGCCGCATCGGGGTGTCATCGCAGTCGGGCACGCTCGGCGCCGCCATCATCGGCCACGCGAGGCGCCTGGGCATCGGGATCTCCACGTTCGTGTCGGTCGGCAACAAGCCCGACGTCAGTGGCAACGACCTGCTGCAGTACTGGGAGCAGGACGACGACACCGACGTGGTCCTGCTCCACCTCGAGTCGTTCGGCAACCCGCGCAACTTCGCCCGCATCACCCGCCGACTCACCCGCACCAAGCCGGTGGTGGCCGTGAAGAGCGGGCGCGCGGTGTCGCTCGACCAGTTCGACCCCGACGGGTGGCCCGCCGAGACATCGCTCGACGCGCTGCTGGCCCAGACCGGCGTCATCCGCGTCGACACGCTCGAGCAGCTCTTCGACGTGGCGCGGTTGCTCGTCGACCAGCCGGTGCCGGCGGGACGACGGGTGGCCGTGGTGTCGAACTCGTGGGGCCCGTCGGTGCTCGCGGCCGACGCCTGCATCGGTGCCGGCCTCGTGCTCGCCGAGTACGAGCCGGCCACCGAGGCGCTCCTCACCGCGCTGGTCTCGGGCGGCGATGCCCACGCCGGCATCCGCACCAACCCGCTCGACCTCGGGTACCGCGCCGGTGTCGACGAGTTCCGCGGCGCGCTCACGGCGGTGTTCGCCGATCCCGGTGTCGACGCGGTCGTGGTGCTCTGCACCCCACCCGTGCCCGCCGCGGTCGACGAAATCGCCGACGTCATCGCCGAGGTTGCCGCGGGCACCGACGTCACCGTGCTCGCCACCTTCCTCGGGCTCGCCTCGCACACCACCGACGAGCCCGGTCGGCGCCGGGTTCCCGTGTTCGAGTTCCCCGAGGCCGCGGCCCACGCCCTCGCCCGGGTGGCGCGCTACGGCGAGTGGCGGTCGCAGGAGATCGGCGAGGCCCCCGAGCTCGACGAGGCGCTGCTCGACGACGTCCGCGGCCGGGTCGAGGAGCTGCTCGAGCGTGACGGCCCGGGCTGGCTGACGCCGACCGATGCCAGTGACCTGCTCGGGCGCTTCGGGCTGCACCTCGTCGACCGGGCGTTCGCCGGGTCGGCCGGGGAGGCGGTCGAGGCGGCTCGCCTCATCGGGCACCCCGTCGCCATCAAGGCCACCGGCGTGCCGCGCCCGGCCAAGACCGAGGCGGGTGGCGTGGCCGTCGACGTGCACGGCGACAGCGAGGTGCACGACGCCTACGAGCGCATGGCCGCCCTGCTCGGCGACGCGATGCACCCGGCGGTCGTGCAGGCCATGGCGCCGCCCGGCATCGACTGCAACGTCACCATCCACCAGGACGCGTCGATCGGCTCGGTCGTGAGCCTCGGCGTCGAGATGGGCATGCCGGAGGTCGGGAGCGACCTGGCCGTGCACGTCCTGCCGCTCACCGACCTCGACGCCCGGCGTCTGGTCGCCGGCTCTCGCGTGGCCGGCCCGCTGGCCCGCCACGGCGACGAGGCGGGCGCGGCGCTCGAGGCGCTGCTCGTGCAACTCGCCGCGGTCGCCGACGCCATCCCGCAGCTCGCGCTCGTGAGCCTCGCTCCGGTGCTCGTGTCCGACGCCGGGGCGTTCATCACCGACGTGCGCGTCCGCCTCGCCCCCTGGGAGAGCCGGCCACCCACCATCGTCCGCCGGCTCGACTCCGCCGACTGACCGCGCGGCCTCGGGTCAGCGGGGGAGGTCCAGCATCCGCTCGCCGATGATGTTGCGCAGCACCTGCGTGGTGCCGCCCATCAGGGTGTAGGCGGGGGCGTAGACGAGGTTGCGGGACACCCGGGCGGCGATCCCGGGAGTGGCGAGCATGGCGTGCGGGCCGAGCGCGCGGGCGCAGAAGGCGGCGACGCGCTGCTCGAACTCGGTGCCGAACGTCTTGGTGATCGCCGACATCTGCGGTGGTCCCTGGCCCAGCACGGCGCGCACCACGAGGACGCGCCCGATGCGGTAGCCGATCTCGAGCGCGGCGACCTCCTGGCGGACCACGGGGTCGATGAGGTCGGCCAGCGGGAGGCAGTCGAGGTAGAGGCGGCGGTTGCTGACGAGGCGGTCGATGCCGCCGCGCTCGTGCTCCATCTGCCGCATGATCTGGCGGAAGCTGTCGTTCTCGACGCCGACCAGGTTCTCGTGGGGAACGCGGACCCCGTCGTAGACCACCTCGCAGAAGTGGCGCCCGCCGGTCGAGTCGACGATGGGCCGCACGGTGATGCCCGGCGAGCGCATGTCGACCACCAGCTCCGACAAGCCGCGGTGCCGCGGCGCCTCGGGGTCGGTCCGCACGACCAGGTAGCACCAGTCGGCGAGCGCGGCCCCGCTGGTCCACACCTTCGAGCCGTCGACGATCCACTCGTCGCCCCGACGCACGGCCCGCGTGCGGAGCGAGGCCACGTCGGAGCCGGCGTCGGGCTCGCTCATGCCGACGCACCACGCATCGGAGCCGGAGATGATTCCCGGCAGCCACCGCTGCTGCTGGTCGGCCGTGCCGAACTGGAGCAGCGTCGGCCCGATCTGGCGATCGGCGAACCACGCCGCCGCCACGGGGGCGCCCTCGGAGATGAGCGCCTCGAAGATGATCAACCGCTCGATGGGCGGTCGGCCGCCACCGCCCGACTCGACGGGCCAGGTGAGGCCCAGCCAGCCGCGGCGTCCGAGCTCGCGGGCGACCTCGGCGGAGTGGCCCACGATCCACGAGTCCTCGAGCACGTCGAGGCCGGCAGCGAGCTGTCGACCCAGCTCGACGGCCTCGTCGCGCAGGGCGTCGAGGTCGGCGGAGGGGGCGAAGTCCATGCCCGGATCGTGGCACACCCCCGCTGCTCCCTCCGTTTTGGGTGGGCGATCTCAGCTGGTTGTTGCACCGAGGGCCCTGTCGAGGGCCTCGGCTGGAGTTTGCCAGTTGAGTGTTTGGCGGGGTCGGGTGTTGAGCAAGAGCGCGACTTGGTCGCAGTC
>JADGOP010000397.1 GCA_017882935.1 Actinomycetota bacterium | reverse complement strand
GCGGCCACCGCGCCGACGGGTGCACCCGCGGCACCGGCCGCCCACCATCCGAGCAGCGCTCCGGCCACGGCGCGGGCGACCGGACGCAAGTCGCTCATGCGACCGGGCGGTGGCCGCGGTGCACGCCGCTCGCGTCGGCCAGCAGGCGCAGCCCGCCGCCGGGGAGGGCGTCCGGGCCCGGCCGGGCCCCTTCATGGACCACCTCGCACACCGCGGCGACCAGGCGCCGGCCACCCGCGCCTCGTGCCACGTGCACCACGAGGTCGAGGGCCGAGGCCAGCTGCGCCCGGACGGCCTCGAGGGGCAGCCCGGAACCGGCTGCCAGCACCATGGTCTCGAGGCGCCGCAGTACGTCGGCCGGGTCGTTGGCGTGGCACGTGGTGAGCGCGTCCCGGTGCCCGGTGTGCAGGGCCTGGACCATGTCGTGTGCCTCGCCGCCGCGGCACTCGCCCACCACGATGCGGTCGGGGCGCATGCGCAGGACGTTGCGGACCAGGTCGCCGATGGTCACGCCCGCGGTGCCGTCGGCGCTCGGAGGGCGCGCTTCGAGCCGCACCACGTGCCGACCGGGCAGCCGCAGCTCGGCCGCGTCCTCGACGGTGACGACGCGCTCGTCGGGGGCGATGTGCGCGGCCATGGCGTTGAGCAGGGTGGTCTTGCCGGCCCCGGTGCCTCCCGAGACCACCACGTTGCGGCGCTGGCGGACGGCACGGGCCAGCAGCGCGGCGACCTCGGGCGGGGCGAACGCGGCCAGCGGCAGCTCCCGCGCGCTGAAGCGGCGGACGGTGACGCAGGGACCCTCGAGCGCGGGCGGCGCCAGCACCACGTTGACGCGGGACCCGTCGGGCAGCCGCGCATCGACCAGGGGGCTGGTGCGGTCGACGCGGCGACCCACGGGCGCCAGGGCCTGCTCGATGAACAGCTCGATGGCGTCGAGATCGAGGACCACGCCGCTGGGGTGGAGCGCGCCGAGGCGCTCGACCCAGACCTCACCGGGACCGTTGACCAGCACGTCGGTGACGGCGGGGTCGGCGAGCAGCGCGGTGAGCCAGCCGTCGGCGCGGCTCACGGACGGGAGCCCATCAGGCGGCGTGGGCCAGGGCGCGGGCGAGCCCCCGCGGCAGCCGCACCGGTAGCAGGCCGGCGTCGACAGCACGGGCCACGGCCGGGTCGACGGCCACCTCGGCCACCACGGGCACGCCCACCACCTCGGCCACGTCGTCGCGGGTGAGCGCCCGCCCCGGCTCGGCCAGGAGCACCACGCCCGACGGCCGCAGCGGAGCCCGGACGGCCCGCCGCAGCGACAGGTAGCAGGCCCGCGTGACGAGCAGCGACCGGGCCGCGCCGGCGGCGAGCGGCACCAGCTCGGCGTGGTCGGCCGCGAGCGCCCCGGCATCGACCACCACCGGGCGGGCCTCGGCGGCCAGGGCCCCGGCGAGGGCCTCGACCCGCGACGGTGGCCCGAGTGCCCCCACGCCACGCGGCACGAGCGACACGCCGGCTGCCACGGGCACCTCGGGCCCCGCAGGGCCGGTCGCCGGGCCGCGGACGCCACCGGCCTCGCCGAGCCACCCCGCCAGGCCCGGCGCGTCGGGCTCGGGAAGGCCGAGCGCACCGGGCGCGTCGCCACAGCCGTCGACCAGCAGGCACCCGGCCGGATGGCGGGCCGCGAGGAGCGTGGCCAGCGCGCAGGCCACGGTGGTGGTTCCCGACCCGCCCTTGGCGGACCAGCAGGTGATGAGCACGGTGGCCCCCGGAGTGTGTGATGACGAACCGGGGGAAGGGAAGTGGCCACCGTAGCGAGGAAGACATCGAGAGGCAACGAGAAATGCAGGAAGACGTGTTCCTCATCGGCGTGCGCAGAAGCCGGTGCCGGACCCCCGTAGGCTCGACGTCATGGAGGCCGCCTTCTTCGACCTCGACAAGACGGTCATCGCCCGGGCCTCGATGGTGGCGTTCGGGCGGCCGTTCCAGCGCGCCGGGTTGCTGTCGCGCTGGCTCGTGGTGCGCGCGCTCTACGCCCAGCTGGTGTTCCAGTACCTCGGCGCCGACGAGCAGCGCATGGCCAAGATGCGCGAGGCCGTGCTGCGCGTGAGCCGCGGCTGGGACCAGGCGCACATCTCGCAGATCGTCCGCGAGACCCTCGACGAGGTCATCGAGCCCATCGTCTACGCCGAGGCGCTCGACCTCATCCGCCTCCACCAGGCCGAGGGGCGCCGGGTGTTCATCGTGTCGGCGTCGCCCGAGGAGATCGTGGCGCCGCTGTCGCAGTACCTCGGCGTCGACGAGGCCATCGCCACCCGGGCGCTCCTCGACGACGAGGGCCGCTACACCGGCGAGGTCGAGTTCTACTCCTACGGCCCGCACAAGGCGGAGGCCATGCGGCGCGTCGCCGCCCAGCAGGGCATCGACCTGTCGGCCTCCTACGCCTACTCCGACTCGGCCACCGACCTGCCCATGCTCGAGGCGGTGGGCCACCCGGTGGCCGTGAACCCCGACCGCGACCTGCTCCGGGCCGCCCGCGAGCGCGGGTGGGAGGTGCAGTACTTCGGCCGGCAGGTACGGCTGCGGGACCGCCTGCCCGACGCTCCGGGGGTGCCGGTGGCCGTCGCCACGGGGGTCGGCATCGGCGCGGCCGGCTTGGCGGGCACCCTCGCCTGGCGCCGGCTCCGGCGGTAGGCGGTGGGCACGGCCGGTCGCCGGGTGCCTACACTGACCGCCCATGAAGAAGCTGCTCATCCTCCTCGTCCTGATCGCGCTCGGCACCGTTGCAGCAAAGAAGGTCAAGGGCGCCTGACCCACCTCTCCAGACCTGCTGCCTGAACCGGCTCCGTCGCGTCGCGGCGGAGCCGGTTCGGCAACGGGTCGATCAGTGCAGGAAGTGGCGTTCCCCGGTGAACACCATCGCCACGCCGAGCTCGTCGGCCTTGGCGATGTTCTCCTCGTCGCGCATCGCCCCGCCCGGTTGGACGATCACCGCGGCGCCGGCCGCCGCAGCGGCCTCGATGCCGTCGGCGAACGGGTAGAAGGCGTCGGACGCGCACGCGCCGCCCTCGGCGCGACCCCCGGCCTTGGTGGCGGCCAGCT
>JADGOP010000396.1 GCA_017882935.1 Actinomycetota bacterium | reverse complement strand
AAAATGGGCAGTGTTCTGTTCGGTATTCTCACCTGGATGTGCCTGGCTGCCAGCTTGTCCGCGGGCCTGTTCTTCACTTCGGATTGCCTGAGCGAGGAAAAGCGCGAGGGCACCCTCGGATTGCTGTTCCTGACCGACCTGCGCCCCGAGGTGGATCCGCTCAGCGGGGCCGTGCACGACGATGCGCACAGCTTCGGGTGCTCTCCCGCCGACCAGGCCGCTCTGGAGTGGGCGCTGCGCCTGGCCGGCTCGTGGAGCCAGAACGCGGGGGGCCCGCCCGAGGTGGTGGTGGTGACCGCCGGCCCGGCAGCGGCCGAGGCCCTGTTGCGTGACGCGTTGGCCGCCGGCGCCGACCGGGCCGTGCGGGTCGAGTTGATCCCCGACGCACCGAGCGACGAGGTGGCGTTGGCCTTGGGCGACGTCCTCGCCGACGCCGCCCTGGTCTGTTGCGGGGACTACAGCGTGGATCGCGGCTCGGGCTCGGTGCCCGCGTACCTGGCCGCCCGGCTGGGGGCCGCGCAGGCTCTCGGCCTGGTGCACGTCGAGCCGGGAGCCGAGGCGCTGCGGGTCATCCGCCGCCTCGACCACGGCCGCCGCGAGGTCCTGTCGTTGGCCACCGGGGCCGGGGCGCCGCCCGCGGTGCTGTCGGTGGAGGGCTCGTCGGCGGACCTGCGGCGGGCTTCGCTGGCCGCCGTGCTGGCGGCGCGCGATGAGCTCATCGACGTGGTTGCGGCCCCGGCGGCCCGAGCCGCCCGCACCAAGGTGACGCGTCGCGCCCCCTACCGGCCCCGCGCCCGCTCCCTGCCTCCGCCCGACGCCGCCCTCGACGTCCGTGGCCGCGTCCTGTCGCTCACCGGCGCGCTGGTGGAGCGCACGCCGCCCCGCACCGTCCACGCCGATGCCGTCGAGGCGGCCGACCTGCTGCTCGAGCAGTTGCGGGCCTGGGGCTACCTCGAGTGAGCGACGGGGGAGCGCTCCCCGGTCCGGCCCTGGGGGGATGGACCTCGCTCGAGGTGGGGCAACGGCGCCCCGTGCTGCTGGTCCCGCTCGGCTCGACCGAGCAGCACGGCCCGCACCTCCCGCTCGACACCGACACCCGGATCGCGGTGGCTCTGTGCCATCTGGTCGCCGGTGGGGAGGCGGTCGTCGCACCCGCCGTGGCCTACGGGGCCAGCGGGGAGCACCAGGGTTTCCCCGGCACGCTCTCGGTCGGCGAACAGGTGCTGGAGCAGACGGTGGTGGAGCTGGGCCGCTCCGCCGGTCGGGACTACGCCCTCGTCGTGTTCGTCAACGGCCACGGCGGCAACGCGCGGGCACTGGCTCGGGGCGTGGCCGTGCTGACGCACGAGCGTCGAACGGTGGCGGCCTGGTCGCCCCGGCTGGCCGAGGGGGACAGCCATGCGGGTCGCGTGGAGACGTCGGTGCTGCTGGCCCTCGACCCGGCGTCGGTCCGCCTGGACCGGGCGGCGCCCGGGGTGACCACGCCGCGGCCCGATCTGATGGACGACCTCCGGGCGGGCGGCCTGGCCGCGGTGACCCCCAACGGGGTCCTCGGTGATCCGACGGGTGCCACCGCGGAGGAGGGCGAGCGCCATCTGCAGGCCTGGTCGACCGACCTCCTGGCTTTCTTGCGTGGCAGGGTGGCGGAATCCGCCGGCGGTAACGCAAGTCCGGTGTAGGGCCGGTCGGACCGCGGAACGAGGAACGGGAGCGAACATGAGCGAGCGCGACGAACGTCCGGTGGCCATCATCAGCGGCGGGGCGCGGGGGATCGGTGCCGCCACCGTCATCCACCTCGCCCGCGCCGGCTGGCGGGTCGGGACCATCGACCTGCTGGGAGCCGACGACCGCGGTCTGGCCGAGCGCCTGGGCTACCCGCTGTCCCGGCTCTCGGCGCCGGAGCTGGCCGACTGCCCCGAGCTGGCGGACGACGCCACGGCGCGCAGCGCGGCCGCCGACGTCCGCGACGGACCGGGTCTCGATGCGGCCGTCGCCGACCTCGTCGGGCACTTCGGGCGCCTGGATGCCGTGGTGGCCGCGGCCGGCGTCATCGCCGGCGGTCCCACGGGGTGGGAGAGCGACGACGACCTGTGGGCCGACATGGTGGACGTGAACCTCACCGGGGTGTGGCGCCTGGCCCGGGCCACCGTTCCCCACCTGCTGGCCCGACCCGAGCCCCGGCACGGCCGATTCGTGGCCGTCGCCTCCACCGCGGCGACCGAGGGCCTGCCCCGCCTGGCCGCCTACACCGCGGCCAAGGCCGGCGTGGTCGGGCTGGTCCGCGCCCTGGCCGCCGAGTTGGCGGCCCTGGGGGTCACGGTCAACGCGATCTGCCCCGGCTCCACCCGAACCGCCATGCTGGACGCCAGCATCGGCGTCTACGGCCTGACCTCGGTGGAGGACTTCGTGCGCCACCAGCCCATCGGCCGGCTGCTGGAGCCGGCCGAGGTGGCGGCCGCCATCGCCTGGCTGTGCTCGCCCGAAGCATCGGCCGTCACGGGCGCCGTGCTCCCCGTCGACGGGGGCATGACCGCCACCTGACGCCCGGGTCGGCAAGCGGCGGGATCAGCAGATCTCGCCGGTGTGGCTCGCCGTCTCCCGCAGCATCGAGCGCACGACGTCCAGAGCGATCTGGTCGACGCGGCGGTGGTGGATGCACCCCTTGCCCAGGTTGAGGCCGGCCAGCCGGTCGCGATGGGCGTCGAGCACGGCCGTGCGCAGCACGTAGAGCGACAGGTAGTGCTTCTGATCGGCGAAGCCGACCTCCACCTCGCCGCCGCGCTCGTCACGGCACGCGGCGCGCAGCTGCTCGAGGCCCGCCCGCCGGCGCCCGGGTCCTAGGCTCGCCGGATGGTGCTGGCCTACCTCGCGGCTCTCGGCTGCGCCCTCTGCTACGGGCTGGGCTCGGTGCTCCAGAGCATCGGCGCCAAGCGGATCAGCGCCGGCGACCGGCTGGACCCGCGGGTACTGGCCCGGGTGGCGTCCCAGGCGCCGTACCTCGTGGGGCTCGGGCTCGATGCCGTCGGGTGGGGCCTCTCGCTGGTGGCCCTCCTGCGGCTGCCGCTGTTCGCCGTGCAGGCCGTCGTCGCCG
>JADGOP010000395.1 GCA_017882935.1 Actinomycetota bacterium | reverse complement strand
GGACGGCGGCGTGCGGGGGCCCGCTCGTCGGATTCGCTCGAGCCGGTCGCGCAGCGCGGCGGGCTCGAGGCGGCACCGCTCGGCCACCTGCATGACGTACTGGTCGCGGACCAGGTCGTCCGGGTGCTCGGCCACGGCGGCCAGGGCGTGGTCGGCGGCCCGGGCCCGACCTTCGGGCGTCGACAGGTCGGCGGCGTCGAGGATCCGCCCGAGCCGGAACTGGAGGAAGGGCTTCGCCCCTTCGACCGCCGCTCGCAGGGCTGCCGGGTCGCTGCGGGCCAGGTCGGCCGGGTCGGAGCCGGGCGGCAGGGCGGCCACGGCGACGTCGATCTCGAGCGAGCGCTCCCACTCGTAGAAGCGGCCGGCCGCGGACTGGCCGGCGCCGTCGGCGTCGAAGGCCAGGACCACCCGCGTGGCGAAGTTCTTCAGCAGCCGCACGTGCTCCTCGGCCAGGGCGGTGCCGCAGGTGGCGACCGCCCTGGGCACACCCGCCTCGAAGAAGCCGATCACGTCGGTGTACCCCTCGCACACCACGACCTCGCCCGAGGCGATCACGTCCTGCTTGGCCCAGTTGAGGGCGTAGAGGGTGCGCCGCTTGGAGTAGATGGGGGTCTCGGTGGAATTCTTGTACTTCGCCGGGTCGGTGCTGCCCGGCAGGATGCGGCCACCGAGCGCAACGGGGTTGCCGGACGGGTCGCAGATCGGGAACAGCACCCGGGCCCGGAAGGCGTCCTGGAGCCGGCCCCGCTTGTTGACGAAGCCGAGCCCGGCGCCGGTGGCCACGTCCTCGCCCAGTCGGAGCGCCGTGCACAGGGTGTCCCATCCGTCGGGGGCCCACCCGAGGCGGAACCGCCGCACCACCTCGCCGTCGTACCCGCGGCTGCGCAGGTAGTCGCGGGCCTGGCCGGCGTCGGCGCCGGTCAGCAGGCGCTGGTGGTACCACTCGGTGGCCCGTTCCATGGCATCGAGGAACACCTTGCGCTTCTGGTTGTCCCGCCCCCCGGCACCGTCCTCGCGGATCGTGATCCCGGACTTGTCGGCCAGGCGGCGCACGGCGTCTACGAAGTCGAGGTGCTCCATCTCCCGCACGAAGGTGATGGCGTCGCCGCTCTTCTGGCAGCCGAAGCAGTAGTAGAAGCCCTCCTCGGCGTTGACGCTGAAGGAGGGGGACTTCTCGGTGTGGAAGGGGCAGAGGCCGACCCATCGCTGGCCCTGGCGCTTCAGCGCGGCATGCTCGCCGATCAGGGCGACGATGTCGGTGGCCGCCCGTACCCGGGCCACGTCCTCGTCCGGGATGCCCATGGGGACGACGGTACCGCGTCCACGCGACGCCTGGTCCGGACGGCACCGCCCGGGGGTCCCGGGACGGTGCGTCGGTGGGGCTCAGCGCTTGGCGGTCGCCTTCTTGGCCGGGGCCTTCTTGGCGGCGGCCTTCTTGGCCGGGGCCTTCTTGGCGGTGGCCTTCTTGACGGCAGCCTTCCTTCCCAGGGCCTTGGCCGCCTGGGCGGCACGGGCCTTGTCCCGCGGGCCCGTCAGGCCGGCCAGGACGGCCTGCGCCGCCGCCAGCCGGGCAATCGGCACCCGGAACGGCGAGCAGCTCACGTAGTCGAGGCCGGCCGCCGCGAAGGTCTGGATGGACTCGGGGTCGCCGCCGTGCTCGCCGCACACGCCGACCTTGAGGCCCGGGCGGGTGGCCCGGCCGCGCTCGGTGCCGAGGCGGACCAGCTCGCCCACGCCGTCGGCGTCCACCACGTCGAACGGGTTGGCCTTCAGCAGGCCCTCCTCGAGGTAGGCCGACATCATCCGGCCCTCGACGTCGTCGCGGCTGAAGCCGAAGGTCATCTGGGTGAGGTCGTTCGTGCCGAAGGAGAAGAATTCGGCTTCTTCCGCGATCTCCCCGGCCCGCAGGGCGGCCCGTGGCGTCTCGATCATGGTCCCGATCAGGACCTCGAGGTTGCCGGTCGCCGACTTGGCGCCCTTCCTGGGCGAAGCGACCTCGGCCTGCGCCGCCTCGATGGCCGACACGGCCCACGAGCGGGCCAGCGCCAGCTCTTCGCGCGACACGGTCAGGGGGATCATGATCTCGATGATCGGATGGCCGCCGGTGCGCACGCGGTCGAGTGCGGCCTCCATGAGGGCCCGGACCTGCATGGCGTAGAGCCCGGGCTTGAGCACACCGAGGCGCACGCCTCGGGTACCGAGCATCGGGTTGAACTCGTGCCACAGCTTGGCCGCCTCGAACAGCGCCGTCTCCTCGTCGGTCAGGCCGACAGTGGCCTCCTTGATGGCCAGTTCCGTGGTGCTGGGCAGGAACTCGTGCAGCGGCGGGTCGAGCAGCCGGATCGTCACCGGCAGGCCCACCATCACCTCGAAGATCGCCTCGAAGTCGGATTGCTGGAACGGCAGCAGGCGATCGAGCGCCGAGCGCCGCCCGGCCTCGTCGTCGGCGAGGATCATCTCCTGCACGACACGCAGCCGCTCCTCGCCGAAGAACATGTGCTCGGTGCGGCACAGACCGATGCCCTCCGCGCCGAACTCGCGCGCCTTCGCAGAGTCGACCGGGTTGTCGGCGTTCGCATGCACCCTGAGCCGTCGAACGTCGTCGGCCCACGCGAGAATCGTCTCGAGGTCCTCGTTGATTTGCGGCGGGACGAGTGCGACCTCGCCGACGACCACTCGACCGGTCGCGCCGTCGATCGTGATCGTGTCGCCTTCGCGGAGCTCGTGGTTGCCGATCCGCACCGTCCTGGCGTCGACGTCGAGCGTGAGACCCTCGCAACCGGCGACGCACGGCTTGCCCATCCCGCGCGCCACCACCGCGGCGTGGGACGTCATGCCGCCGTGCGCCGTCAGCACGCCCTTGGCCCAGATCATCCCGTGGATGTCGTCCGGGCTCGTCTCCCAGCCGACGAGGATCACGGACTCGCCGGCGCGGCCGCGCTCCTCCGCTGTATCGGCATCGAGCACGATCGCGCCGGAAGCTGCGCCCGGCGACGCGTTCAGCCCGCGCGCGGCGACCTCGAACGTGGCTTGCGGGTCGAGCATCGGATGGAGCAGCTGATCGAGTTGCGCCGGGTCGATGCGGGCAATCGCA
>JADGOP010000394.1 GCA_017882935.1 Actinomycetota bacterium | reverse complement strand
AACACGTCGGGGTCGGCGAGCTGCGCCTCGACGTCGCCGAACTCGCGGTCGAGGTCGGCCAGGCGGTCGAGCAGCTCAGCCACGGTCGCCACCCCCGGCGCCGGCCCGGTCGGGCACGTCGAGCAGGGCGCGCCAGTCGCCGGGGATCCCGACGACCTCGGCCGGCTCGGCCAGCTGCGCCGCCAGCGCGACCGTGACCGCGTGCACATCGCCCTCGGGCAGCGCGACCACCAGCCGGGCGCCGGGCGCGTGGGCCAGCCGGGCATCGGCCGCCGCAGGGATCACGTCGAGGTCGACCCCGGTGGAGCAGACCACGACCAGCTCCCGCCCGGCGGCATCCCGCCCGGCAAGGGGAGCCACACCGCGCTCGCGCAGGTTCCGCCGGCCCGGCACGGGTGCCACGGGCACGAGCGCCGTCGCGCCGACCAGCTCCGGGTGGGCCAGCACCACCCGGCGGAGCCACCGTTCGGGCACGAGCAGGGTCAGCGGGTGGGGCACCGCGTCGGCGCGGCGGTGCCGGCGCACGATGGCGGCGGCACTCGCCAGCGCGTCGGAATCGGTGACGTCGTGGTTGACGACCTCCCCCGCGATCTGGTCGATGTGTCCCACACCCACGCGCAGGACCAGACGGCCCGACCCGGGGTCGTCGCCTGCGACCTCGGCGGGCACCAGCCGCCCCACCTCGAGCCCCAGCCACTCGGCGGTGACCACGCCGTGCTCGACGACGAGGTCGAGGTCGAGCTCGCGGAAGAGGGCGGCGAAGAGCTCGGCCTCGGGCGAGGGCACGTCGTGGTGGCGCTCGGGAGCGGCGGCCTCGACCGCGACCGGCCCGGTCGGCGCGGCGAGCCACACGGAGGGCGCCGGGTCGAAGGCTGCGGCCCGACGGGCCACCACCGCGGCGTCGGCCGGGTCGTCGACGAGGAGCTGCAACGACGCGAGGCTGTGCTTGCGCGCCCAGGCGAGCGCGGGTCCCACCGCGTGGACCGGGTCGTGGGCGAGCAGGACCCACGGGGCCCCCGCCGTGTCGAGCACGGCGGCGCCGAGCCCGAAGCCGGGGGCCGGGCGCGGCTCGGCACCGCCGGCGCGCACGACCGCGCTGACCTTGGCGAGGAGGAGGCGGGTGTCGGGGGCGTTGGAGCTCATGGCCGGGGTGCGGTCGAGTCGCGGTTCGGCGTGCGCAGCTGCACCGTCACGGTGCACCGGCGCACGTGAGACGGGGGCGGTGTCCGGACGCGGCACCGCGCCGCACGCAGCACGTGCGGCGCGGTGGCAAGGGACTGCGTCAGGCCTTGGACTTGCGCTGCCCGTAGCGACGCTCGAAGCGGTCGATGCGACCACCGGTGTCGACGAGCTTCTGCTTGCCCGTGTAGAAGGGGTGGCACTCGTTGCAGAGCTCGATGCGGAGCTCCGGGACCGTGGAGTGCGTCTTGAACGTGTTGCCACAGGAGCACGTCACCGTGGTCTCCACGTAGTCGGGGTGGATGTCGGCCTTCATGAGGTCTCCAGCGAGGTTGCGGGCCACGGGGGCGTCCCGCGGCAGGGTTCCAACTCTACCGGGCAGGCACAACCTCCGGACAAGACCAGGTGGGACGGGGTCAGGTGGCGCTCGGCGTCTTGGCGATCTCGTCGAGGAACTGGGCGTTGTCCTTGAACGCCTTCAGGCGGTCGCTCAGCATCTCGATGGCCGCGGCGTTGGAGCCGCCGTCTCCGGTGGTGAAGCCCGAGAGCACGCGCCGCAGCTTCCAGACCTGCTGCAGCTCGCGACGCTCGAAGAGCAGCTCCTCGTGCCGCGTCGACGAGGCGTCGACGTCGATGGCCGGGTAGAGCCGCCGCTCGGCGAGGCGCCGGTCGAGCTTGAGCTCCATGTTCCCGGTGCCCTTGAACTCCTCGAAGATGTGGTCGTCCATGCGGGAGTTCGTCTCGACGAGGGCCGTGGCGAGGATGGTGAGCGAGCCGCCCTCCTCGACGTTGCGCGCCGCCCCGAAGAACTTCTTCGGCGGGTACAGCGCGGCGGCGTCGATGCCACCGGACATGACCCGGCCACTTGCGGGCGCGGCCAGGTTGTAGGCCCGGGCGAGGCGGGTGATGCCATCGAGGATGACGACCACGTCCTTGCCGTCCTCGACCACTCGCTTGGCGCGCTCGATGACCAGCTCGGCCACGTGCGTGTGCTCCTCGGAGGGGCGGTCGAAGGTCGACGCCGCGACCTCGCCGTTGCGCAGCCACCGCTTGAAGTCGGTGACCTCCTCGGGCCGCTCGTCGACCAGCAGCACGATGAGGTGCACGTCGGGGTTGTTGACCTCGATCGACCGGGCGATGGTCTTCATGATGGTGGTCTTGCCGGCCTTCGGCGGCGACACGATGAGGCCGCGCTGCCCCTTGCCGATGGGCGCCAGCAGGTCGATGATGCGCGCCGTCATGTTGGTGGTGTCTTCGGTCTCGAGCTTGAGGCGCTCGTCGGGGAAGATCGGGGTGAGGTCCTCGAAGCGGCGGCGCTGGCGGGCCAGCTCGGGGTCCTGACCGTTGACCTCGTCGATGCGCAGCAGCGCCGGGTTCTTCTCGTTGCGGGAGGCCGGGCGACTCGCACCCTTGATCTGGTCGCCCTTGCGCAGCCCGAACTGGCGGACCTGCTTCACCGAGACGTAGGAGTCGTCCTTGCTCGGGAGGTAGCCCTTGAGGCGCAGGAAGCCGTAGCCGTCGTCGCGCAGGTCGAGCACGCCGACCACCTCGACCGGCTCGCCCTCGAACGGCGCGTCGGGGTTGCCCTGAGGCTGTCCGCCCTGCTGGGCGGACGCGGTGCCCTGGGCGCGGTCACGACCCCGGCGACGGCGACGGCGGTTGCCCGACTCGCCCTCGGACTCGAAGCCGGCGCCAGCATCGGCACCCTCGGGGCCGGCCGCGTTGGGCCCCTCGGCGCTGTCGGACGGCGTTCGGGTGGCCTGCCGGGCGTTCCCGTTGCCGTTGCCGCCGTTCGAGCCGTTGGACGTGCCGGAGGTGGGGCGGTCGATCGGGAGGGCGGGGCCGGCGGTCGAGAAGCGACCTCGCACCGGGTCGGCAGCCGGCGCGTCGTCGAGGGGGGTCGCGGCGACGGGTGCGCCCGC
>JADGOP010000393.1 GCA_017882935.1 Actinomycetota bacterium | reverse complement strand
CCCACCTGCGAGATGAGCTGACCGCCGAAGAAGAGGCGGAAGTTGCGCACGTGCATGGAGCGGAAGGTCTCGCGGGCGATGCCCCGCACGCGGCGCTTCACGGCACCACCCCGAGAGGCCCTGCCCCTCGCGCACCCACCCGGCACGCGGAGACCGGACAGGCGGTGGGGGCAACGTCGATGTTGTCCAACCGCACGGACGCGAGTCTACCGGGGAAAGTATTTAGTTTGGCAAACTAATTTGCCGGATCATCGACGTCGAGGCCTTTCCGATCCAGGGCCTCCCGGGCACCTAGGCTCCCGGGATGCCCGTGGACACCACCCATTCGGGGCGCGTCGACGGACCGAGCCGAGAGGGCATCCCCGACGACGGCAAGGCGCCCAAGTACTACCTCGCCAAGCTCGAGGTCGCCGCGCTCCTCGACGAGCTCGGCGAGGGCGAGCGCGTCCCCGCCGAGCGCGAGCTGGCCGCACGGTTCGGCGTCGCCCGCGAGACCCTGCGCCAGGCCCTCCAGGAGCTGGCCCTCGAGGGGCGCATCCGGCGCCAGGGCCGGGGCACGGTGGTGGCGGGGCCCAAGGTCATCCAGCCGCTGTCGCTGCTCAGCTACACCGAGGCCGTGCGCACCCGGGGCCTGCGGTCGGCCCGCATCCCGGTGGCCGAGGAGCACCTGCGCGCCGATCCGGTGCTCGCGGCCGACCTCGAGCTCCACGACCCGCCCGAGGTCTGGCACCTCGAGCGCGTGATCGCCATCGAGGACGAGTCGGTGGGCCTCGAGAGCGACTTCATCCCCTGGCACCTCGTGGCCGACGTGGCTCACGAGTACGACCCCCGCACCTCGCTCTACGCCTTCCTGCGCGAGCGTCTCGACCTCGGCCCCGCCGACGCCGAGGAGCGCATCGAGACCGTGCTCGCGAGCCCCCGCGAAGCCGCGCTCATCGGCACCAACCCGGCGCTGCCGATGCTCGTGGTCCACCGCCTCACCTGGGACCAGCAGGGGCGTCCCTTCGAGCGGTCGCGCACGCTCTACCGCGGCGACCGCTTCGGCGTGTCGACGCGCCTGCGCAACCCCGACTGACCCCCGCCCCTCCGGGTCGAGCGGAGGGTCAGGGCGCCAGGCCGCGGAGCATGGCCCGCATCGCGGCTTCGAAGTGGCGCGACGGGCTCGGGCCGACGCCGCGCTGGAGGCCCGCCAGCTCGAGGCTGACCAACCCGTGCATGGTGGACCACAGCATGTGCGCCACCGCGTCTGGGTCGACCCCGGGAGGACCCAGCCGGCCGGCATCGACTGCCGCGGCGACCCCCGCCTGCAGGATGGCCAGCGTGCTGCAGCTGGTGTCGAGCGCCCGGGCGGTCGGCAGGAAGTCGGGGACGGCTCTCGAGAACATCACGCCGTACTGGGTGCGGTTGCGGAGCGCCCAGCGGCGGTAGGTGAGCGCCCCCTCGAGCAGGCACTCGACGGGGTCGGCGTCGTCGCACGAGGCGCGGCGTCCGACCGAACGGGTGAGGGCTTCGCCCAGGCTCTGGAAGCCTTCGACGAAGAGCTCCTCGATGACCCCGTTCTTGTCGCCGAAGCGGTCGTAGAGGCACATCGTGGACACGCCCGCCCCGGCGCTGATGCGCCGGACCGTGAGCGCCGCAGGACCCTCTTCGGCGAGGAGGCGCGCACCTTCGAGGACCAGCTTCTGGCCGATGGGGTCGAGCGTGCGCTCGCCGGAGGGTGCCGTGACCGATGTCGCCATTGCCGTTCCAGGATAGCAGCGTTATCTTCCCCCCATGGATAACAGCGCTATCTCGATCCGGACGCACGACCGACGGTGGGCGATCCTGGGGGTGCTGTGCCTGTCGCTGCTCGTCGCGGTGATCGACAACACCATCGTCAACGTCGCCCTCCCCACCCTGTCGCGCGACCTCCAGGCCACCACCGGGCAGCTGCAGTGGATCGTCGACGCCTACACCCTGGTGTTCGCCGGCCTGCTGCTCACGGCCGGCACGCTCGGCGACCGGCGCGGCCGCAAGGGCGCGCTGCTGATCGGGCTCGCCATCTTCGCCGCCGGCTCGCTGGCCGCGTCGCTCACCACCACCGCCGACCAGTTGATCCTGGCCCGGGCGGTCATGGGCACCGGCGCCGCGTTCGTGATGCCGGCCACGCTGTCGATCCTCACCAACGTGTTCACCGATGCCCGCGAACGGGCCGGCGCCATCGCCCTGTGGGCCGCGGTCTCGGGGCTTGCGATCGCGCTCGGGCCCGTCACCGGAGGCCTGCTGCTCCAGCACTTCGGCTGGGGCTCGATCTTCCTGGTGAACCTGCCCTTCCTCGGCATCGCGCTGCTGGCCGGCGCGATCCTCATCCCCCGCTTCGCACCCGACGCGTCGCACCACCACATCGACGTCGCCGGCGCGGTCCTGTCGATTCTCGGCCTCGGCGCCATCGTGTGGGGGCTGATCGAGGCTCCCACCCGCGGCTGGACCGACCCGCTCATCGTGGGCTCGTTCGCCTTCGGGGTCGTGGTGCTCGCGCTGTTCGTGCGCCACGAACTGCGCAGTGCGGAGCCCATGCTGCAGCTCCGCTGGTTCGCCAATGGCCGCTTCTCGGCCGCCAGCGTGTCGATCATGCTCCTGTTCTTCGCCCTCACCGGCTTCATCTTCGGGGTCACGCAGTACCTCCAGGCGGTGAAGGGCTACAGCGCCCTCGCCGCGGGCATCCGCACCCTGCCCTTCGCCGTCGCGGTGATGGTCTGGGCGCCGCTCTCGGCCAAGCTCGCCGAGCGCTTCGGCACCAAGCTGATGGTGAGCGGCGGGCTCTCGGTGTTCGGCATCGGGCTGCTCGTGGCCGCGACGCTGACGACCACCAGCGGCTACGGGCTGGTCGTGGTCTCCATGGTGCTCATGGGCTCGGGCATGGGCCTGGCGATGGCGCCCGCCACCGACAGCGTCATGGGCGCCCTCCCGGCCGAGGAAGCGGGCGTGGGATCGGCCGTCAACGACACCACCCGGGAACTTGGTGCCACCCTCGGCGTGGCCGTCGGCGGCAGCGCCATCGCCTCGGTGTACTCACCGAAGATCGCGGCCGCGCTGGCCGGCCAACCCATCCCGCCCTCCGCAGCCG
>JADGOP010000392.1 GCA_017882935.1 Actinomycetota bacterium | reverse complement strand
GGTGGAGCTGGTGGCCGACCTCGGTGGCACGCTCGACGTCCGGACGCCCCGTGAGCCCGCCGCAGCCGCGGGTGGCACGAGTGCCGAAGGTCCCGACGGAGCGAACGGCGGGAGGCCGTCCCGGTTAGAGGCTGCGCTTCCGGACTCGGTTCGGGGCCACGCTGGCCAGCTCGGGGGTATCGGCGGGCGCGCGGGACAGCCGACGCCCGTACCGCGCGGCGAGCGGCCCGGAGGTGAGGCCGTGCAGCAGCACCGACAGCACGATCGTCCAGGTGGTGACCTCGGCCAGGTCACGGGCCAGGTTGTTTTCACCGAGCGCGTCGAACCGGTCCCAGGTGATGGCCGTCTCGAAGGTCTCGTTCAGCAGGCCCACACCCACGAGTGCGTCGCGGAGGTAGGGGGCGCGCAGGAAGGTGGCGCGCCAGGCGTCGGCGGCGTCGGCACTCGTGCCACCCGCGGCTGCGGCGGGCTCACGGGGCGTCCGGACGTCGAGCGTGCCACCGAGGTCGGCCACCAGCTCCACCGCCCGCGCCATGGCGGCGTCGACGGGATGGTCGGCCGACTCGAAGGCCACGAGCAGGAGGTGCAACTGACCGTTGCCCGCCCCGGTGATGAGCGCCTCCGTGGCATCGAGCAGCCGGCAGTTCGACGGCCACAGGCCCGACTGGCCCAGCGCCCGGGCCGCCGCGGCCCCGGCCTCGAAGGTGGCGAACCGGCCGACGGCCGACGACCGGAACACCGGCCGGTCCTGCAGCCGCATCCAGGCCTCGGTGATGACGCCGAGGATGCCCTCGGAGCCGAGCAGCAGCCGGTCGGGTGAGGGCCCCGCGCCCGAGCCGGGGAGCCGCCGCGAGGACCAGACCCCTTGCGGCGTGACGGCACGGATGGACTCGACGAAGTCGTCGATGTGGGTGTGGAGCGTGGCGAAGTGCCCACCCGAGCGGGTGGCGATCCAGCCGCCGAGCGACGACACCTCGAAGCTCTGCGGGTAGTGGCGGAGGGTGAGGTCGTGGGGCCGCAGCTGCGCCTCGAGCGCCGGTCCGAGCACGCCGGCCTGGACGCGGGCGGCACGCGACGCACGGTCGATCTCGAGCACCGCGTCGAGCCGGCCGAGGTCGAGGCTGACCACCGGCCGGTCGTCGCCTTCCGGCGCCTCCACCCCGCCGACCACCGACGAGCCACCGCCGTACGGGATGACCACGGCGCCCGCGTCGACCGCCCAGTCGAGGGTGGCGACCACGCCCGCCTCGTCGGCGGGGAAGGCGACCACGTCGGGCGGCCGGCTCCAGTCACGGTCGAGGGCGCGGACCACGTCGCGGAACGACTTGCCGTAGGTGTGCCCGGCCCGGGTCACGTCGTCGGTGCGGCACCACCCGGCGATCGGGTCGGGGGGCACCAGCCGGGGCGACCGCAGGTCGAGCTCGGCGGCCGTGGGTGGCTCGATGACCTCGAGCTCGGCGCCACCCACCAGCGGGGCGACCAGCGACGCCAGGTCGAGCTGCTCGGCCCGGCCGACGCCCTCGCCCTCGAACCCCCACCCCCAGAAGCGGCGTACCTCCGACACCCGGCGAGCGTACGTCGCCAACTGACCGAGGGCTGGTCCGAAAGCGACCGTGACGGTCGGTTTCGGACCAGCCCTCGGTCACGTGGCGGAGGGAGAGGGATTCGAACCCTCGGTGCGCAGTACGCACACACGCTTTCCAGGCGTGCCGATTAGGCCGCTCTCGCACCCCTCCGGGTGACGCTGGTCGCTGCCGGGACGGCGACCGGGAGGGACACGCTATCGTGTCCCCGAACCCGTCCTCGGATGTGGCGGCCGGGTCCTGTGCGACTGCAGCCCGTGAACCGAGTCAGGGCCGGGAGGCAGCAGCTCTCAGCGGAGCCTGCGGTGTGCCGCAGATCGCCTGGTCGCCACTTCCGGGGGCGGGTTCCCACGTTGTCCCGGGTCGGTAGTGTGCGAGTCCGATGGCTTACCAGTCGCTCTACCGCCGCTACCGGCCGCGCCGTTTCTCCGAGGTGCGCGGCCAGCCCGACGTGGTGCGGGCGCTGCGGAACTCGGTGCGCGAGCAGCGGGTCGGCCACGCCTACCTGTTCAGCGGCCCGCGCGGCACGGGCAAGACGTCGACCGCCCGCATCCTCGCCAAGGCGCTCAACTGCACCAACCTGCAGGAGGGTGAGCCCTGCTGCGTGTGCGACTCGTGCCTGGCCATCGAAGCGGGCACCTCGTACGACCTGCAGGAGCTCGACGCGGCCAGCAACAACGGCGTCGACGCCATGCGCGACCTCATCGGCAAGGCGGCGCTCGGCTCGCCGGGTCGCACCAAGGTGTACATCCTCGACGAGGTCCACATGCTGTCGACCGCGGCGTCGAACGCGCTGCTGAAGACGCTCGAGGAGCCCCCGTCGCACGTGGTGTTCGTGCTCGCCACCACCGACCCGCACAAGGTGCTGCCCACCATCCGCAGCCGCACCCAGCACTTCGAGTTCAACCTGCTGCCCCTCGACGAGCTGGCCGAGCACGTGCAGTGGGTCATCCACGACGCGGGGCTCGATGCCGACGCCGAGGCCGTCGACTACGTGCTGAAGGTCGGCGGGGGGTCCGCCCGCGACACCCTCTCGGCGCTCGACCAGGTCGTGGCCGCCGGCGGGGTGCTCGACCGGGGCGACCAGGTCGATGCCCTGCTCGACGCGGTGGTCGCCGCCCACACGGGTGCCGCGCTCCAGGCCGTGGCCGACGCGGTGCGCCGCGGGCGCGACCCACGGGTGCTCGGCGAAGCGCTGCTCGCCAGCCTGCGCGACGTCTTCCTCAAGCGCATGGGCGATCCGCTCGAACACCTGCCCGAAGCCCAGCGCACCCTCGCCGAGGGCTGGGCCGGGCAGCTCACCGACCGCTCGTGCACCCGGGCGCTCGAAGCCGTCGGCGATGCGCTGCGCGACATGCGCCAGGCTCCCGACCAGCGCATCCCCCTCGAGGTGGCGCTCGTCCGGCTCACCCGCGCCGACACCGACACCTCTCTCGAGGGCCTGGCGGCACGCCTCGACCGCCTCGAGCGGGCCGTCGCGGCAGGCGGCGTGCCGGCAGCTCCGGCCCCGGCCGGCCCTGCGCCGGCCA
>JADGOP010000391.1 GCA_017882935.1 Actinomycetota bacterium | reverse complement strand
GTCGAGACCGCCGAAGAAGGCTGCGTTGAACAGGGCCGTGGCCACCACGTCCTGACCGCCACCCGACACGAGCGAGGGCCCGTCGGGGGTGTCGATGGCGGCTGCCGAGAAGCCGTTGTCGGGCGACGGCGGGCCGAAGACCTGGTTCAGCGACAGCGACTGGTGGGGGCGCAGCACGTGCCCGCGCAGCGTGGCGGCCCCGGCGGCAACGTTCGCCGCCACTGCGCCGCTGTACGGCACCGTGAACTCGTGGTCCTCCTTGATGCCGTCGAACGTCGTCACCGTGCCGATGGCGGTGGTGATGCGCAGGGCATTGGCCTTGGCGGTGGTGAAGGCCGGCGGGATCTGGATGAGGGGCACCACCACCGACGTCTTCCCCGCCTGCAGGGCCTTCAGCACGGCCGCGCCGGTGCCGACGGCGCAGCAGCGCGTGCCGTTGCGCTGGGGGATGAGCCGCACCTTGTCGTTGACCACGGTCCACGCGGCGTCGACCGGCGGGTGCTGGATGCGTCCGAGGAGCTGCTCCGCGGCGGCCTGCGCCTCGGGCCCGTGCATGGCCAGCTCCAGGCCCTTCGGCCCGGGCACCGACGTGATCCACGTGCGCAGCAGCGCGGGACCGACCGGCACCGTGGTCTCGAGCGTGACCAGGTTGATCGACCGGGCGGTGAGCCGCTCGGCCTCGAGGGCCAGCAGGAGCGCCTCGGCGTCGGTGTGGGTGGGCTCGATGAAGCGGGCGGTCAGCGCCACGCGGATGGGCAGCTTGCCCAACGTGGCCGCCTGTTCGAGCTGGCGGGCGACCTCGGGTGCCGCGAAGCCCCGGCCCGTCCGTCCCTCGCTGATGCCGACGCCGTAGGGCGAGCCCACCACCGTGGGCTCGTGCACCGGCACCTGTCCCGGCAGGGCCGCCAGGGCGTAGGCCAACCGGGTGGTGTCGACGCTGGTGCGGACCGGCACGCGCCGCGGCCGGAAGAACGCCGCGGCCCACAGCACCGGCCGGGCCACCGGGTTGTCATGGCGACCGACCGCCTTGGCGGCGGCGAGGGTGGCGGCCGGGTCGAGGTGCAGGCCGACGTCGGCCGCCCGCAGGGAGGTGACCTTCCCGCCGATCACGAGCTCGATGCGGGTGTGCGAGTAGGCCTCGGCCGCGCGGGCGATGGCCGCGTCGGTGCCGGCCTGGCCCCGGCGACCGATGCGGACCCCGGCCACGGTGACGTTGCGGGGGACGCGGTCGTGGAGGGTGGCCACGTCGAGGGCCCAGGCGCCGAGGAGCAGCGCCACCAGGGAGACGGCCGCGATGCTGAACCAGCCGCGCCACGTGATGCGGCGGATGCGCCCGGCGATGCGGGATCGGCGTCGGGCGGGTTTGACCACGGCCCACCACCTTTCCACGCATCCGGCCACCCGACGCGTCACCCCGGGCCTCTGCAAGGATGACCCGAGGCCGCTCGGCGGCCCGTTCATCGACAGGGGGTTCCATGGCAAAGCTCTGTGAAGGCCGCGTGTGCATCGTCACCGGAGCGGGTCGCGGCATCGGGCGCGAGTACTCGCTCATGTTGGCGGAGCACGGCGCCAAGGTGGTGGTCAACGACGTCGGCGGCGAGATCGACGGCGAGGGTCGCTCGATCGGCCCGGCCCACGACGTGGTCGAGGAGATCGTCGCGGCCGGTGGCGAGGCCGTCGCGAACGGCGACGACATCTCCGACTTCGAGGGCGCCGGACGGCTCGTCCAGCAGGCCATCGACACCTTCGGCGACCTCCACGTGGTCATCAACAACGCCGGCATCCTGCGCGACCGCATGCTGGTGAACATGACCGAGGCCGAGTGGGACGCGGTCGTCAAGGTGCACCTCAAGGGCACCTTCGGTCCCTCGCACCACGCCGCGCGCTACTGGCGCGACCAGTCGAAGTCGGGCGTCGAGGTCCACGGGCGCATCGTCAACACCAGCTCCCCGTCGGGCATCTACGGGAACATCGGCCAGACCAACTACGGCGCCGCCAAGGCCGGCATCGCGGCGTTCACGGTCATCGCCGCCATGGAGCTCGAGCGCTACGGCGTCACCGTCAACGCCATCGCGCCGGCGGCCCTCACCCGCATGACCGAGAACCTGGGCATGGGCCAGGCCGACGAGGCCGCCAAGGAGAAGATGTCGCCGCGGTGGATCGCGCCCATCGTCACGTGGCTTGCGTCGCACGAGAGCGCGTCGGTCACGGGCCGCGTGTTCGACGTGTCGGGCGCGGCCGTGTCGGTGTCCGAGGGCTGGCACCGCGGCCCCACGGCCCAGCCGATCGACGACCCGGAGGCCATCGGCCCCATGGTCATCGACCTCGTCTCCAAGGCCCGCCCGAACGCCAACATGCTCGGCTACGACAAGGACTGAGGCCCGATGCCCATCAACCCCGACGCCGTCGGCAGCACCAGCGAGCCGGCGCTCCACTCGTGGGCCTCCAAGGACGCGCTCCTCTACGCCCTCGGCGTGGGTGCGGGCACCGACGAGCTGGCCTTCACCACCGAGAACACCAACGACGTGCCCCAGCAGGTGCTGCCCACCATGGCCGTCGTGCTGGGCGTGGGCGGCGGCGGCGCGTACGGCCGGATCGGCTCGTTCAACCCGGCGATGCTGGTGCACGGCGAGCAGGCCATCGAGCTGCACCGCCCCATCCCGGTATCGGGCGAGGTGTCCACGGTCGGCGAGATCACGGGCATCTTCGACAAGGGCAAGGGCGCGGTCATCGAGATGCGGTCGGTGTCCACCGACACGGCCACCGGCGAGCCCCTGTTCACGAACGTGAGCTCGGTGTTCATCCGCGGCGAGGGCGGCTGGGGCGGCGACCGCGGCCCGTCGGGCCCGCGCAACGTCGCGCCCGAGCGCGCGGCCGACCACGAGGTCGTGTACCAGACCCGTCCCGACCAGGCCCTGATCTACCGGTTGTCCGGTGACCGCAACCCGCTGCACTCCGACCCCTCGTTCGCGGCGATGGGCGGGTTCGACCGGCCCATCCTGCACGGCCTCTGCACCTACGGCTTCACGGGCCGCGGGCTGCTGCACACCCTGTGCGGCGGCGACCCGGCGCGGTTCCACTCCATGGAGGGCCGCTTCTCGTCGCCGGTCTTCCCGG
>JADGOP010000390.1 GCA_017882935.1 Actinomycetota bacterium | reverse complement strand
CTCCGTGGCGCCAACGCCCACCAGTGCCGCCTGTGCCAGTCGCGGCTGAGCGTGCGGGCCCTCGACGCGGCCGGCGGCCGGTCGCTCTTCGCCGAGGTCGACGACTACGAGCACAGCTCGCTGTCCGCACGCCACAAGGTGGCGCTCCGCCTCACCGACGCGGTCATCACCCAGCCGGCCCTCATCGAGGACACCCTGGTGGCCCAGGTCCGGGCCAACTTCTCGATGGCGGAGTCGAGCGAGATCGTGCTCGACGTGGTGCGCAACGCGGCGAACAAGATCGCCGTGGCCTTCGGCGCCGACGCACCGCAGGTCACCGACGGCACCGAGTACTTCGACATCGACGCCACGGGCGAGCTGTTGGCTGCGGTGGATGCTGCGGTCGTGCGCGCCGCGACCGCCGGCTGAGCTCCGTCAGGTGTCGGGTCGGCCCTTGCTGCGCAGGTCGGGGTGTGCCTCGCTGTCGGTGTGGGGGCGCGGCCGGAAGCGCAGGTCGATGGTGGTGCCCGGCGGCGTGGCGTCGGGGTGATCCTCGCCGGCGTCGCCGGCTCGCTCGACCCGGCCGGTCGTCGCGACCCGCCGTGGACGCGAGCGGTGCCTCGGCCCGTCGGGCGAGGCGAACAGCTCGGTGAGCACGATGGTCGTGAACGTCAGGAAGAAGACCGGCTCGATGAGGATGCCGCCCCGGTCGCCGAGGTAGGCCACCGCGAGCAGCGGGTAGCTGACGAGGAAGGCGGCGATGACGGTGCGGTACACGCCGGACTCGAGGGTGTGCTGGTCGCGGGTGCGACGCCAGGCGAGGACCCCCACCCAGGTGATGGAGCCGAACTCCGTGATCCCCGACAGCATGTGCAGGTAGTGGTGGGCCGGGAGCTGGAGCGAGTACTCCGCGGACCGGCACGCCGCGCTGAGGCCCTCGGCGCACGCGTAGGGGTAGTGCGCCCCGATGGTGGCCGAGGAGGCGAACACCAGGAGCCACGTCCACTCGCCCCGCTTGCCCACGTCGCCGACCGACGCGCGCAGCAGCACGGCCAGCAGCAGCAGCAGGCCTGCCGTGAGGTCGAGGTGCTGCAGGAGCGTGGCGCGTGGCTGGCCCGTGGCCGAGAGGTCGCTGAAGAAGCCGTTGGTGGAGGTCATCACCCCGTGCTGGAACGGGGCCACGATCCACCAGTTGTACACGGTGATGCCGGTAACGCCGACGACTCGCGCAGCCTCGAGGCGGGCCTGACGCGGCACGGCTTCCCAAGGATGGCGCAACGTCGCGTGCTGAGGTGCAGACAACCCTCGCATGGACCCTCCAACCTACTCGTGCCACCGAATCATTCCCGGGTGGATTTCGAACACCGGTCACCGACCGTGAAGGGGGTCACTCCCGAGCCGGCGCAGGACGTGGTCCCGGGCGGCCTCGTCGCCGGGTCCGGAACGCCCGTCGAGGCGTTCGGCGACCGCCAGGCGGTGCTCGGCGTCGACGTTGCCGCCGTACTTGAACTTCGCCGTCACGGCCTCGATCGGGATGCGCAGGCCGCAGATCGCGGCGAACCTCCGCCGGTGCTCGGTGGGGTCGACGGAGCCGCCGTCGGGCTCGTAGGTGCCGAGCTGGGTGCGCAGCACGCCCGCCAGCCCGTCGGGGTCGTCGACCACGGTGGCGGTGCCCGTGAGCTGGACGGCGGCGTAGTAGGTGGTGGGGATGCCGCGCGCCGGGTCCTCGTCGCCCACCGCCTTCCACGACGACGGGATGTAGGCCCAGTCGCCCGCCACGCTGAGCAGCACCGCCGGGTTCTCGTCGAGGGCCGCCCACACCGGGTTGGCCCGGGCGAGGTGGAGCACGACTTCGTCGCCGGCGAGCACGAACTGCGTCGGCACGACCACGGCCACCTCGCGGTCGCGCCCTGCGGCGACCAGGTGCCCGAAGCCGGTGGCGACGACGAAGGCCCGCCACTCGTCGGGGTCGGTCGAGGCGTCCCACGGTTGCACAAGCATCCCGGAAGTCTGCAACGCCGCGGCCGGGCCGCCGCGCGATTTCCCCTGCCGAGCGAAACGAGCCGGCAGCGGGCGGCCACGGGGAGGATGATCGCGCCATGACCACCGCCACTGATCCCGCCGCGTCCGGCCCTGCGCCGGTCACCGTGACCGACGACGGGCCCGTCCGCGTCGTCACCATCGACCGCCCCGAGCGGCGCAACGCCGTCGACCGACCCACCGCCGACCTCCTCATCGACGCCTTCGCCGAGTTCGACGCCGACGACGCGCTGTCGGTGGCCGTCCTCACGGGGGCTGGCGGCACGTTCTGCGCGGGTGCCGACCTCAAGGCCGTGGCCGAGGGCCGCGGCAACCGTGTGCTGCCCGACGGCGAGGGCCCCATGGGCCCCACGCGCATGCTGCTCGGCAAGCCCGTGATCGCCGCCGTCGAGGGGTTCGCGGTGGCGGGCGGGCTCGAGCTCGCCGCCTGGTGCGACCTCCGCGTGGCGGCCTCCGACGCGGTGTTCGGTGTGTACTGCCGGCGCTGGGGGGTGCCGCTGGTCGACGGTGGCACCATCCGGCTGCCGCGGCTCATCGGCCACAGCCATGCCCTCGACCTCATCCTCACCGGTCGCGGCGTCAGCGGCGACGAAGCCCTCGCCATGGGTCTCGCCAACCGCCTGACCGAGCCGGGCGGGGCGCTCACCGCAGCCCTCGAGCTGGCCCGCCAGGTGGCGGCCTTCCCGCAGATCTGCATGCGCGGCGACCGGATGTCGAGCTACGAGCAGTGGCCGCTCGACGTGCCCGCGGCCCTGAGCAACGAGTACACCCACGCCATCGCCACCATCAGCAGCGGCGAGACGCTCGAGGGCGCAGCCCGCTTCACCTCGGGCGAGGGGCGCCACGGCGCCTTCTGATCGGCATGCCCGCCGCCGCTGACCGCCGGAGTGATGGACCACTGGCTGCCCGCGCAGCCAGTGGTCGCATCGCCCTTGCCTCGCCTCCCTCGGATCGGCACCCTCACCGTGCCACCCCCTGCCAAAGGCCGGCCAAAGACCGGAGCGCTACGCTTCGTGGCGCGCGTGTCGACAACGTGGTCAGGGCGCACTGCTGCCGAAGCGAGGCCGTGAGGGGGTGAGATGGTCGACTACCGGGTGCTGGG
>JADGOP010000048.1 GCA_017882935.1 Actinomycetota bacterium | reverse complement strand
CGGTGGCGGCTTCGAGCCGGCGGCCGAGCAGCTCCACGTCGAACACCTTCGACCTGTCGCCCTCTTCCTCGGACGTGAGCAGGTCGAGGAGCAGGGTGCCGAGACCGGCCTCGAAGAGCACCGATGCCACGAACCGGTTCCGCGGGCTGTGGCGGCTGCTCCCGCTCCCGTGGGCGAAGATCACCACGCCCTCGGCGGGCTCGGGCAGGTGCAGGTGCCCCTCGAGCGTGACCGCACCGGCAGGGATCTCGACGTCGATGTCGCAGTCGCGCACCTCGCCGACCGCGTGCCGGTCGCGCGCGCGCCGGGCCGCCGCGTCGAGCGCGACGACGACCTCCTCGTCGCTCGTCGGGGAGAAGTCCCGGTAGTGGTAGCCGACCGCGGCGAACCGGGCCGGGGTCGACACGCAGACCACCTCGTCGGCCTCCTTCATCTCGCGGACGGTCTGCGCCGCGCCAACCGGGACCGCGAGGATCACCTTCGCCGCACCCAGCTGGCGGGCCACCGAGCACGCGACCCGCGCCGTCGAGCCCGTGGCCACACCGTCGTCGACCACGACCGCAACCCGACCCGTGAGATCGACCCGGACACGACCGCGACGCAGACGGGCCACGCGGGCCTCGAGTTGGACCTGCTCGCGCTCCAGGACCCGGCGGATGTCGTCCTCGTCGACCCCGGCGTGGGTCAGCACGTCGACGTCGAAGACGCACGCACCGCCCTCACCGATGGCGCCCATGGCGAGCTCGGGCTGGAACGGCACCCCCAGCTTGCGGACCACGATCACGTCGAGGGGGGCGTCGAGGGCCGCCGCGACCTCGGCCGCCACCGGCACCCCACCGCGCGGCAGGCCCAGGACCACCACGTCCTGGCCACGCAGGTGCTCCAACCGCCCTGCCAGCTGCCGCCCGGCGTCGATTCGATCTGCGAAGACGACCATCGGTCATCACCTCGTCCCGGGCGGACCCCACCGCCGCCGACTCTCGGTCGCCACCAGTGTGACGCCGTGCCCGGGCCCGGGCCTAGGGACCATCGGCCCTGCTCGCCCGCCGGATCTGCGCCGCCCCCGACCGCCGCTTCACCCGTTCTCTGCAGGGTTCACGCGCGCAGGTCGCACGAAACCTGCAGAGAACGGCGTGTGACGGGGGTGGCGAACAGGATGGGGGGCCGGTCAGAGGGTGGCGGCGACCTGCCAGGTGGCCCAGCCCGTCCACGCCAGGGCCCAGGCCAGCAGCGCCGTCCCCCACAGCGCGGGCGGGAGCCAGAGCGCGGCCGCGGCCACCTGGGTGTCGCGGCGGCCGCCGGGCGCGAGCGCCGTCATCTCCTCGGTCACCGCCCGGACGCCGCCGAGGCAGAGCACCGTGGCGCTCGCCAGCATCAGCACCTGAGCCGAGGCGTTGCCGTCGTGCCAGCCCCACCAGCACACCGCGCCCAGTGCCGCGCACACCACCAGGCCCCAGACGTTGCGGACGACCAGGGCGATGATGCCGATCAGCACCGCGAGGCCGACCACGCCGAGCACCGCCCTGTCGGCCGCGAACGCCGCGGCGCACCCGGCGCCCACGAGCGGTGGCATGGCCGGTCCCGACAGGGCGGTGATGCCGGCGCGACCCCGGCCCTGACGGCCGGTGCGCCACGTGGTCAGGCCCGAGGTGTCGGCGCGGATGCGCACCCGCCCCGTCCGGCCCCCGCAGAGCAGCGCCATGACCAGGTGGCCGAGCTCGTGGACCGCGGTGACGGGGTACCGCACCACCCGCCAGGTGGGCCTGACCAGCACCAGCGCGGCCGACACGCCGACCACCCCACACAGCGCCGGGGTGTCGAGGGCCATCCGACCAGCCTGGTCGACCCCTCCCCCGATGTCCGGTCACCCTGCCTCTCGACCTCCGCGTTTCGGGGACAGGCGGCAGCCGGCTACTCGATGGGGACGCGGGGGCGGCCGTCGGCGTCGAGCTGGTGGAGGTACTCGGCGATGCCGCTGCCGGTGCGGCCCTCGTAGGTCCACCTCGCCAGGCCCTCGTTCACCACCGTCACGCCGTCGGCGCTCTTCCTCGGCAACGGCGCGACCCGCAGCAGGTCGCCCCGCAGCTCGTGGTCGCGGCCGGCCTTGTCGACCACCGTGAGGTGCACGACCCGCTGGGTCAGGCCGTCGTCGGCCAGCTCGGTGCGCACCTTCCACTCGGCCACGCTCGTGGCCTCGCCATCTCGCCACACCCAGCCGCGATGGAGGTCGCCCTCAGGGGTGCCGATGCGGACGCCGCCGAAGTGGGTGTCGTCGTCGATGTTGATCGAGAACCAGCGCCACATCAGCGGGGCACCCCAGCTGCGGGCCCCCCACGACTTGTCGCGGTTGCCGCGGGCGTCGGTCAGCTCGAACGTGTCCCCGTCGACGGTGACCGTGCCGGTCCAGCGCCCGGCCTGCTCGAGGTGGCCCTTGCCCACGGCCGCGCTGGCCGCGGCGCTGGCGGCTCCCGAACGGCCGGCACCCTGCCCGTCGACCCCGATGGCCGGCGTGAGGGCGTGGAAGCGCACGTCGACGTCGAGGGCGACGGTTGCGGGCCCGGTGTCCCCACCCAGGCGCTGCACGAAGGCGTCGCCCTTCACCCGCAGCCGCCACTCCCGCATCGGCTCGATGCAGTCGTACGTGACCCCCTCGACCTCGAGGTGGGTGTCGATCATCTCGTGCTGCTCGCGCTTGTACCGCACGTGGGCGACGTCGCCGGTGGGGAGCCACAGCGCGAAGTGAGCATCGATCGTGCCCTCGTTGGGGCGCACGCCGATGCGGCTGAAGAACCCGCAGTCGACGCCGGGGTCGTAGGCGTTGAAGTAGTACGACTCGCTCCACGCGCCGTCGGACTCGACCGGGTGCTGCAGGTCGTGGCTCTCGTCGAGGATCGGCATCGTCCCCACCCCCGTTCGTCGCAGGAGAGCGCCTCACCCTCTCACCTCGGCCCACCCGTCGTTCCGGGTCGATCCTCGGTCGCCCCAGCGACCAGACATCGACCCGAAGCGCGGATGGTGTGGTGGGCGAGGCGGGACTTGAACCCGCACATCCTTTCGGACACAGGAACCTGAATCCTGCGCGTCTGCCAATTCCGCCACTCGCCCGAGTGAGGAGCCTCGATCGTAGCGCAGCCCCCGGCCGGCCCCCACCCGGCATCCCGGGGCCCGGGGCCCGGTCGTCGGGACGTCTCCGCGAACGCCGGTCGGTGACCCCGCGACTCGGGACCTGACCAGCCAGTCGGTATCGTTTCGGCCCATGGCAGCACGCGGCTTCGAACGCCGGCTCGAGAGCATGGTCGAAGGCGTCTTCGGCCGCGTGTTCCGCAGCACCCTCCGTCCGGTCGAGATCGGCCGCCGGCTGGTGCGCGAGCTCGACATGAACCGCAGCGTCGACGTGCGGGGCCGCACCATCGTCCCGAACCACTTCACGGTGTGGCTGAGCCAGGTCGACTACGACCAGTTCGCCGAGATCCACGAGACGCTCTGCTCCGAGCTGGCCGAGGCGGCCCGCGACCACGCCCACGACGAGGGCTACACCTTCGTGGGCCACGTCGAGGCCGAGCTGGTGGTCGACGACACCCTCCGCACCGGCTCGTTCATCATCGACGCCCGACTCCGTGAGGGCCCGGCGGGCGCCGGTCCGGGCACCCTCATCCTCCCGTCCGGCGAACGGCTCCCGCTCGGTGAGGAGGTGGTGACGGTGGGGCGCACACCCAACTCCACCATCGTGCTGGCCGACCCCAACGTCAGCCGCAACCACGCCGAGATCCGACCGGTCGGCACCGGCTACGTGGTGGTCGACCTGCAGTCCACCAACGGCACCCGGGTGAACGGCATCCGCATCGCCAACCACGAGCTCGACGGAGGCGACCAGATCACCTTCGGGAACACGGTCCTCCGCTTCGAGGCGTCCTGACCGCGCACGGGTCGTGCCCCTCCCCGGCACCCCCACGCGGGTGTGGGCGCGCCCCCCTCGACGTCGCGGTGGCACGCCCCGGTGGGGCGGTCTGCGGCGACCCTGCCCCTAAGCTCCGCGGCTGATGTCGGAGCAACTGCTCAACATCCTGAAGATCTGCCTCCTGGTACTCCTGTACCTGTTCTTCTTCCGCGTCCTGCGCGCGGTGTGGGTCGAGGTGCGTGGCCCGGCCCTGGTCCCGGCCGGCAAGACGTCGCGCAAGTCGGGCCGCGAGGCCTCCAAGGCCAAGCACAAGTCCCGCGGCAGGCACCAGGAGCCCCACCTCACCGTCGTCGAGCCCGCCGACCAGGCCGGGCGCGTGTTCGCGCTGGGCGACGAGGTCACCGTCGGTCGGGCCGCGGGCTGCCAGGTCACCCTCGACGACACCTACGCGTCACAGCTCCATGCCCGCCTCTACGTCCGCGACGGCCAGCTCCTGGTCGAGGACCTGGGGTCGACCAACGGCACGTGGCTCAACCGGCAGAAGGTCACGGGCCCGCTGGTGATCCAGCGGGGTGACCGGCTCCAGGTCGGCAACACCGTCATGGAGCTCGGATGACCTCACTCCGCGTCGGCTCGGCCACGGATACCGGCCGCATCCGCACCAACAACCAGGACTCCTTCCTCGTCGCCGACACCCTGTTCGCGGTCGCCGACGGCATGGGCGGCCACCGTGGGGGCGAGGTGGCGTCGGCCATGGCGGTCGATGCCCTCCAGCACCTGGCCGCCGACCCCACCCCCGACGCCCTGCTCAGCAGCGTGCAGCAGGCCAACCACGTCATCTTCGACCGGGCCCGCAACGACCCCGACCTGCGCGGCATGGGCACCACCCTCTGCGCCGTGGCCGTCGTGAGCGACGACGGCGACGAGGAGCTGGCCGTGGTGAACGTGGGCGACTCGCGCGTCTACCTCCTCCGCGACGACGACCTGATCCAGCTCACCCGCGACCACAGCCTGGTCGAGGACATGCTGCAGGAGGGCCGCATCACCGCCGAGGAGGCCGCGGTCCACCCGCAGCGCAACATCGTCACCCGGGCGCTGGGCATCGCACCCCGCGTCGACGTCGACGAGTTCAGCGTCATCCCGCACACCGGCGACCGCTTCATCCTCTGCTCCGACGGCCTGTTCAACGAAGTCGCGCCCGATCGCATCGCCGCCACGCTGCGCCGCCTGGCCGACCCCGACGAGGCCGCCCACGAGCTGGTCCGGCTCGCCAACGAGAACGGTGGCCGCGACAACATCACGTGCGTCATCGTCGAGGTCGTCGACGACGACGGTCGCGCCGAGCGGGCCGCCCTCGCCGGCACGGCCCCCATCCGCACCCGCGACAAGCGTGCGCCCGACGTGGCGGGGTTCACCACCGCCGACCAAGCCCCCGCCTCGAGCCCGGCAGGTGCCGACGCGGCGAAGGACAAGAAGCGCGGCCGCCGCAAGGCGCGCGCCGACGACGCGGCCGCCGCCGGCGCCATGGCCACGGCGACGCTCGGCGGTGCGGGTGCGGCTGCGGCTGCGGCTGCCACGCCCCCCGCGCCGGCTGCACCCGAGCTGAAGGCCCGCAGCTTCACCTGGCGCACCGCGCTGTTCATCCTGTTGATGATCGCCGTGGTCGGCGCCGTCCTCGGTGCGCTCGCCTGGTACGGCCGCGGCGCCTACTTCGTGGGCTACGACGGCGGCGACACGGTCACGATCTACAAGGGCCGTCCCGGCGGGTTCCTCTGGTTCCAACCGACCTACGTCGAGAGCACCGGCGTGGCGCGCAGCCAGGTCCCCGGCCTGTTCGTCGACTCGCTCGACACCGGCAAGGTGTGGTCGAGCCGCAGCGACGCCGAGGCCTACGTGACCAACATCCGCAAGGTCATCTGCGAGCAGGCCGTCGCCCCCTCCACCGCCACCACCACGACGGTGGCCGGGTCGCTCGCCGGTCCCTCCACCACGCTTCCTACCGAGTGCGCCCACGCCACGCCCAAGACCCCGGTGCCGACCACCACCGTCAAGCCGGCGCGCCCCACCACCACGGTCCACGGCGCCACGAAGCACCCCACCACCACCGCGGGCGGAAGACGCACGGCCACCACCACGCCATGACCACGGCCACCCTCAGCGCCGTGCTCCCCCGCCTCCGTCGCCGGAGCGAGTTGGGCCTCATCCTGTTCAGCGCGGTCATCATCGGCGGCGCCTACACGCTGGCGAGCCTCGGTCGCACGGCGTCGATCCCCGCCAACATCGGGCCCTTCCTGGGCGTGGTGGTGGGCCTCGTCCTCATCGCCCACCTCGCCGTGCGCCGCCTGGCGCCCGCCGCCGACGGCATCCTGCTGCCGGTCGCGGGGCTGCTCAACGGGCTGGGCTACGTGGTGATCGCCCGCCTCGACCAGAAGCTCGCCGGCCTCCAGGCCGCGTGGACAGCCGTCGGCATCCTCGCCTTCATCCTCACGCTGCTCGTGGTGCGCCGCACCCGCGACCTGCAGGCCCACCGCTACACGTTCGCCCTCGTGGGCGTGGGGCTGCTGCTGCTGCCCCTGCTGCCCGGCATCGGCCGGCCCGTGCTCGGCGCCCGCGTCTGGGTGTTCCTCGGGCCCATGAGCTTCCAACCGGGCGAGGTCGCCAAGATCTGCCTGGTCATCTTCCTGGCGGCCTACCTGGTCGAGAAGCGCGAGCTGCTCGGCATGGCCACGTGGCCCCGCTTCCGCCCGGTGCTGCCCGACCTCAAGCACCTCGGCCCGATCCTGGCCGCGGTCGGCATCGCGCTCCTGGTGCTGGTGTTCGAGAACGACTTCGGCCAGTCGCTGCTGCTCGTCACGTTGTTCATCGTGATGCTGTGGGTCGCCACCGAGCGGTCGACGTACCTCGTGGTGGGCTTCGGCCTGTTCGCCGCCGGAGCGTACGCGGCGTGGCACAAGGTCGCCCACGTGCGGGCGCGCTTCACCATCTGGCTGAACCCGTGGGCGAGCTACGACCGCAACGGCTACCAGATCGTGCAAGGTGCGTTCGCCATGTCGTGGGGCGGCGTGGCGGGCACCGGCCTCGGCCTCGGCTCACCGGGGCTCGTGCCCGAGAGCCAGAACGACTTCATCTTCGCGGTCATCGGGGAGGAGCTCGGCGTGCTCGGCAGCACCCTGGTGCTCGCGGCCTACCTCATGATCATCGGCGCGGGCCTGCGCATCGCGGCCCAGGCCGACGGCGCCTTCGACAAGCTGCTCGCCGTGGGCGTCACCGCGCTGCTCGGCTTCCAGTCGTTCATCATCATCGCCGGCGTCACCCGCGTGCTGCCGCTCACCGGCGTGGCCCTGCCGTTCGTGTCCTACGGCGGTTCGTCGCTGGTCTCGAGCTACATCCTGCTCGCGCTGCTCATGCGGGTGTCCGACGAGTCGACGCGCAAGCGCCTGGCCAACGAGGCAGCCCGGTGAACCGCCAGATCCGTGGCCTCGCGCTCATCCTCATGGGCTGCTTCCTGGTGCTGTTCGTGCAAGTGAACCTGCTCCAGGTCGGACAGACCTCGTGCCCCGGCCTGGTGGCCGCGTACGACCGCTCCGGCTGCCAGCAGCACCTCAACAACGACCCCCGCAACGTGCGCGCCATCACCCGCGACTTCAGCCAGAACCGCGGCACGGTCACGAGCGCCGACGGCGTGGTGCTCGCCAAGTCGGTGCCGAGCAACGACCGCTACAAGTACCAGCGGGTCTTCCCCACGGGCTCGCTCTTCGGGCAGGTCACCGGCTCGTTCAGCTTCACGTTCGGGGCGTCCGGCGTGGAGCGCGAGTACAACGACGAGCTCTCGGGCCACACCGCCACCCAGCAGCTCCGCACCTTCTCCGACCTCTTCGTCGCCCGCGACCACACCGGCAACCTCACGCTCACGGTGCGCGAGGACCTGCAGGCCACCGCCCGCCACGCCCTCGGCGCCAAGCAGGGGTCGGCGCTGGTCCTCGACCCGAAGACCGGCTCGATCCTGGCGATGTGGAGCAACCCCTCGTACGACCCGAACCCGCTGAGCCACCACGACACCCCCGGCAACCCGGTGGCGCGGCTGCAGCGCGACGCCCTGCTCAACGCTCCCGGCGACCCGCTCCTCGTCAAGCCCTACCAGGAGAACTACACGCCGGGCTCCACGTTCAAGCTCGTCACCGGCTCCACCGGCGTGCAGACGGGCAAGGTCACGCCCAGCAACCCCGTGTACCCCACCGCCACCTTCTACAAGGCTCCCGTGCCCTACGGCGCGCCCATCTCGAACTTCGACGGCGAGGCGTGCGGCGGCACGCTCTTCACGATCCTCGCCCAGTCGTGCAACAGCGCCTTCGCCCAGATGGGCACCGAGACCATCGGCCCGCGCGGCATGGTGCAGGGCGCCGACAGCTTCGGCTTCGACGGCGCCCCGCCGATCGACCTGCCCGGCCCCGTCGCCGAGTCCACGTTCCGACCGCTGACGGCGTCGTCGTCCGACCCGGCCCGCGACTTCACCCGCGACCTGCCGATCCTGGCCCAGTCGTCGATCGGGCAGGCCGACGTGAAGGCCTCGCCCCTCGAGATGGCGCTCGTGGCCTCGGCCATCGCCAACAACGGGGTGATCATGGCGCCCCACGTGCTGCGTGAGGTGCGCGACGCCAAGGGCGACCTGGTGGAGACCTACCCGATCCGCTCCTGGCGCACCCCCATCAGCGCGGCGAGCGCCGCCACCATGCGCGACGCGATGCGCCAGGTGGTGCAGAGCGGCACGGCCACGATCATGCAGGAGCCCGGCTTCGACGTGGGCGCCAAGACGGGCACCGCCGAGCGCGGCACGCCACAGAACCGCAGCAACAACGCGTGGATGGTGGCGTGGGGCGGAGCGGTCGGGGCCATGCCCGACGTCGTCGTGGCCGTGGTCGTCCCCGACGTGCCCGGCTACGGCAACAACTCCACGGGCGCCGCGGTCGCCGGTCCCGCCGCCCACGAGATCCTCACCAAGGCCCTCGCCATCCTCCACCCGGCGGGCGGCACGACACCGTCGACCACCCCCGCCAACTGATGCACCGACCTCGGTTGCTCGCCGGCCGCAACCGCCGGTGAGGCGTACCCGGCGCCCCCTCCGGCGACCTCTAGGCTGGAGAGCGCATGTCTGACCAGGGACCGGTGGTGCTCAACGGGCGCTACGAGCTGCATCGGCGGATCGCCCGCGGTGGCATGGCCGACGTGGTCCTCGCGCGGGACCAGCTGCTCGAGCGCCCGGTCGCCGTCAAGATCCTGTTCCCCGAATATGCCGCCGACCAGCTGTTCGTCGAGCGGTTCCGCCGCGAGGCGCAGGCCGCCGCCAACCTGAACCACCCCAACATCGTGGGCGTGTACGACTGGGGCCGCGAGTCGGGCACCTACTTCATCGTGATGGAGTACGTCGACGGGCGCAGCCTGGCCGACATCCTCCGCAGCGAGGGCACGCTGCACCCCCAGCGCGCGGCCGACGTCGCCACCGACGTGGCCGCCGCGCTCGGCTTCGCCCACCGCAACGGCGTGGTGCACCGCGACATCAAGCCGGGCAACGTGCTCATCTCGTCGTCGGGCGTGGTGAAGGTGACCGACTTCGGCATCGCCCGCGCCATCTCCGCGTCGGCCGAGGACAACCTCACGCAGGCCGGGTCCGTCATGGGCACGGCCACCTACTTCTCGCCCGAGCAGGCGCAGGGCAAGGCCGTCGATCCGCGCAGCGACCTCTACTCGCTCGGCGTGGTCATGTACGAGATGGTGTGCGGCAAGCCGCCGTTCCAGGCCGACAGCCCCGTGGCCGTGGCCTACAAGCACGTGCAGGAGCACGCCGAGCTGCCGCGGGCCGTGAACCCCGAGGTCCCCGCGGCCTACGAAGCCGTCACCATGAAGTTGCTCGCCAAGAACCCGGCGAACCGCTATCCCTCCGCGGAAGACCTGCGCGCCGACCTCCGCCGCTTCCGCGAGGGCCAGCCGGTCCTCGCCGAGAGCGGCCCGCACGAGGCCGAGGTCGCGGCCACCGCAGCCGTGGCCGCCGTCGGCGCGAGCGCGCCTCCGCACACGCCGCCCGGGGGCACCCCCGCCTACGGCTACGACGAGTACGGCGAGTACGACGACGCCGCCCAGCCCCGCCGCACCGGCTGGTTCATCCTGGCCCTCGTGCTGCTGCTGGCCGTCCTGGCCGGCATCATCTTCCTCTTCTACAAGGGCCTCGGCGCCGGCGGCTCGGACACGGTCACCATCCCCGACGTGCACGGTGAGTCGGGCGTGACGGCCCGCTCCACGCTCATCGGCAAGGGCTTCGCGGTCACCATCGTGAGCCAGCCGAGCGCCACGGTGCCCGCC
>JADGOP010000389.1 GCA_017882935.1 Actinomycetota bacterium | reverse complement strand
CGGACAGCAGCCGGTACGAGGGGTTCAGCAGGGCCAGGCGGCCACGGTGCTGGCCGACCACGCCCTCGACGCGGATGCGCTTGCCCGCCTCGAGGCCGGCGATGGTGCGCCGCCCGAGGAACACGACCTGGATGGCCCCGGTCTTGTCGGCGAGGGTGGCCTCGAGCGTGGCGACGCCCGACCAGGGCTGCACGCGCAGCGACTTGATGCGACCCTCGAGGACCACGTGCTGGCGGAAGCGGGCCGCCTCGATGCCGCCCCCGGGCTCGGCCGGGGCGGGCTTGCCGCTGAGGGCGGCGAGCTGCGCTTCGAGGGCCTCGTCGCTGTCGTCGAGCTCGATCGTGGTGGGACCGCCGTTGGTGCCGCCGGCGCGCGGCCCGGATGTCGCGCCGACGGGGCCGGCTGCGGCGGTGCCGACGGGCCGGCGGATGTCGGGGCCGAGCACGTCGGCGGCCGTGAGCTGCTGGTGGCGGCCGGCGGTGAGGTGGTAGGGCACGAACGTGACGTTGACCCGGGGCAGGTCGCCCAGGGCCTCGGCGATCGCGTTGCCGGTGCGGTCGTGCAGCAGGCGGTGCCAGGCCCGGCGGTACTCGAGGCGGGGCAGGAGCACCGTGACCTCGGTGTCGCCGGAGATGGACGCCTCGGCCGCGGTCTCGAGCGCCGCGCGGGCGACGCGCCGGTCGGGGCACTCGACGAGGTGCAGCGGGATGCGGGCCAGCCCGAGCTTGCGCCACTCGTCGGTGAGCTCGCGGGCGCGCTGCTCGTCGATGGCGAAGTGGACGGCGCGGATCTCGTCGGGGGTGAGGCTGCGGGCGTACTGCAGCGCCCGGGCGGTGGCCCGGTTGAGCTGGTCGACCATCACGTACACGACGTGGCGGCGGAGGATGGGCCGCCCGGCGAGCTCGGCGACCTCCTCCTTCAGCTCGGTCTCCTCTTCGACGTACTGTCGGTTCATGCGCACCAGCAGCACCACGAGGACGGGCACCAGCACGAGGATGAACCAGGCGCCCTGACGGAACTTGGTGGCCAGGAAGATGACGTCGACGATGAGCGACAGGACAGCGCCGATGCCGTTGACGAACACGCCCTTCTGCCAGCCCTTCTCCTTCTTCTTGATGTGGTGCTTCGTCATGCCCGCCTGGCTCATGGTGAAGCTGGTGAACACGCCGACGGCGTAGAAGGGGATCAGACGGCGCACGCTGGCGTCGGTGACGACCATGAGGGCCATGGCGCAGGCGGCCAGCAGGATGATGCCGTTGGAGAACACCAGGCGCTGCCCGCGCTTCATGAGCTGCCGGGGCATGTACGAGTCGCCGGCGGCGAAGTTGGCGAGGCGGGGGAAGTCGGCGAACGAGGTGTTGGCGGCCAGCATCAGGATGAGCAGGGTGCTGATCTGGAGGAACACGTAGAGGGCGTGCCCACCTGCCGACGGTCCGAACACGACCTTGCCCACCTGCGAGATGACGGTGGGGCTGCCGCTGTCGTAGGGCGACGGGTGGATCTTGGTGGCCAGGAACGACAGGCCGAGGAAGCACACGCCGAGGGTGACGCCCATGATCACCAGCGTCTTGCGGGCGTGCTTCCATTCGGGCTTGTGGAAGGCGCTGACGCCGTTGGAGATGGCCTCGACGCCGGTGACCGCGGTGCCGGCCGAGGCGAAGGCCTTGAGCACCACCCACACGCCGGCGCCGTAGAGGAACGCCGTCTCGACGCCCTGATTGCCGGTCGACGTCTCGGACTTCAGCTCGGCACCCGAGTGCAGCGGGATGTAGGGCAGGTGGCCCCCGAGCGCCTTGGTGACGCCGATGATGATCATCACGCCCATCGCCCCCATGAAGAGGTACGTGGGAACCATGAAGATCTTGCCGGACTCCTTCACGCCGCGGAGGTTGATGTAGGAGATCAGCACCACCACGAACAGGGCCAGCTCGAGGTGGTACGGCTGCAGCGCCGGCACCAGCGAGGTGAGCGCCGCGATGCCGGCCGACGCCGACACGGCAACGGTGAGGATGTAGTCGGTGAGCAGCGACACGCCGGCCACCAGCGCGGGCTTGTAGCCGAAGTTGTCGCGGGTGACCATGTAGGCGCCACCGGCGGTGGGGTACTCCTTGATCGTCTCCCGGTAGGAGAGGATCAGGAACGTGAGCACGATGAGCATGGCCATCGTGACGGGCACGACCATGCTGAACGCCAGCACCCCGATGACCGGGATGAGGACGGTCAGGATCTCCTCGGTGGCGTACGCCGACGACGAGATGCAGTCGGACGAGAACACCGCCAGCGCGGTGGGGATGCCGAGGCGCTGGTGGTCGAGCTCGCTGCTGTTGAGCGGCTCGCCGAGCAGCTTGCGCTTGAGCTTGTAGCCCAACGGCTCGGGGAGCTCGGGGACGAGGGTTCCGGGGAGCGGGTGCGAGGCGGGAGAGGACGTGACCGAGGGCTCGGGCACGGCGGTCACGTCGGGTACGGCGGTCACGCGCCCAAGTCAAGCACCTACCCCCGTCGGGTCCAGAAACGAAACGGGCCCCAGCGGCCCCGTTTACACAACGTTCACGGGGGCGGCCACCCGTGACCTTGCAGTTCGGTGGCGACGGGGTGTTGCATACGCACCCGTGCACATCGTCGTGGTTGGATGCGGTCGGGTCGGGTCGGAGCTCTCGGTGAGCCTGCAGCAGGCAGGCCACTCGGTCTCGATCATCGACCGCGACAAGAGGGCCTTCGAGAAGCGGCTGCCCGAGGACTGGACCGGCACCAACGTGGTGGGGTCCGGCTTCGACCGCGACGTGCTCGACGCGGCGGGCCTCGCCGGTGCGTCGGCGCTGGTGGCCGTCACCAGCGGTGACAACACCAACATCCTCGCCGCGCGCATCGCGCGTGAGACCTACGAGGTCGAGCACGTGGTCGCCCGCATCTACGACCCGCGCCGCGCGGTCATCTACCAGCGCCTCGGCATCCCCACGGTGGCCACGGTCAGCTGGACCACCGACCAGATCATGCGCAAGCTCTTCCCCGAGCAGGTCGCCCCCGAGTGGACCGACCCGTCCGGCACCATCTCGGTGGTGCAGCGCCCGCTGCCCGCCGCGTGGGCCGGCCGCAAGCTGGGCGGCCTCGACGAGGTCGACCGCTTC
>JADGOP010000388.1 GCA_017882935.1 Actinomycetota bacterium | reverse complement strand
GAGCCGGAGGTAGGCGCCCACACACCGCGCCGGCAACGAGTCGGCGGGCCCCTGCACCACCGTCGCGCCCCGGCGGGTCAGGTTGGCCACCGCGGCCTCTCGCACGGCGAGCGCGTCGAGGGCCGCAACCATGGCGTACGCGCCTCCCGCGTCGGCCGGGGCGGCGTTGGCGGCGGTGTCGATGCGGTCGTCGAGCACGCTCACGACGACCACGGCGTGACGTCGGGTGAGCACCGGCATGGCCTCGAGGAGCGGGCGGGCGGCAGCGTCGTCGAGCAGGTCGGTGAACACCATCACCAGCGCACGCTTGGCGCGGCCCAACGTGGCGAAGGCGCGCTCGTAGTCGCTGTCGAGGTCGCTGGGCTCGAGGTCGTACAACGCGTCGACCACCTCTCGCCCGGCGCGACGCGCGGGGGGACGCTCGACGAGCGTGCCGGCATCGAAGGCCACCGCACCGCATCGGTCGCCCACCACGTCGGCCACCGCGGCAACGGCGGCTACTGCGTCGAGCGCGATGTCGAGTCGCGTGCGCTCGCCGATCGGCGCGGCCATGAGGCGTCCGGCGTCGACCGCGCACACCACGTCGCGCTCGGTGTCCTCGCGGAACTGGTTGCTCATCGGGCGCTGCAGGCGATCGGTCGCACGCCAGTTGATCTGGCGGACGTCGTCGTCGGGTTGGTAGTCGCGGATGGTCTCGAACTCGGTGCCGAGGCCACGCGGCCCGCGCGGGCGCTCGCCGGGGTCGCGGAACCTCCCGGTGCGCACCTGGTGTGCCAGCCGCCGGGCGTTCGGGAGGTCGGGATACACCTGGACCTGGTGGCCCGCGCCCACGGTGTGGTCCTGGCGGGCGAGGCGCAGCGGTCCGGTGGCGCGCACCACGACCGGCGGCAGGACGTGCCGGCCCCGACGGCGTGCCCGCAGCTCGGCGTCGAGGCCACCGGCGGCCTCGGCCGGCTCGATCCCCACGTCGACCGGCCGCGGCTGGCGGACACGGGCCTGCACGGCAGGACCGACCACCACCTCGACGCGCAGGTCGGCGGGCACGCCGCGGGCCGCGACCACCGGAGCCTCCCGGGCGACGAGCGGCCGGCGTCGCGCGTACGACCAGTCGACCGCCGTCACGAGCGCGACGACGGCCACCAGGCCGAGGGCGACCGGGAACGACACCACCAGCACCGACAGGCCCGCCAGGGCCAGCAGCACGGCGACGCGCGCGGTCGGGCTCACGCGCCCGCCACCCGTCCCGTCACCGGGGCACCGGCACCAGCTGCACGGCGTTCGCGACCGCATCGTCGGGCCGGAAGCGCTCCAGCTCCGCCTCCGGGCGCAGCACCAGGCGGTGGCGGAGCGTGGGGGTGACCACGGCGCTGACGTCGTCGGGGGTGACGAAGTCGCGGCCCGCCAGGCGCGCCGCGGCCTTGGACACGGCGAGCAGGTGCACCGCGGCACGCGGGCTGGCGCCGACGGCAACGCTCGGCAACTCGCGGGTGGCCCGCACCACGCGCAGCAGGTAGGCCGCGACCTCGGGCGTGACCCGGGTGGCGTCGACCAGCGCACGCACGGCACGCAGCTCCGCCACGCCGGCGACCGGCTGCACGTCGTCGAGCGTGCTCGGCGCGGTGCCGCGGTGCGCGAGGCCGAGCATGGCGAACTCCCCTGCCTCGTCGGGGTAGCCGACGTCGACCTTCATGAGGAAGCGGTCGAGCTGGGCCTCGGGGAGCGGGTAGGTGCCCTCGTACTCGATGGGGTTCTGGGTGGCGACCACCAGGAACGGGTCGGGCAGGGGGTGCGACTCGCCGTCGACGGTGACCTGACCCTCCTGCATGGCCTCGAGCAGCGCCGCCTGGGTCTTGGGCGGGGTGCGGTTGATCTCGTCGGCCAGGAGCACGTTGGTGAAGACGGGCCCGGGGCGGAAGGCCAGCTCGCCGGCCCGCAGCGTGAGCGTTCCCGTGAGGTCGGACGGCAGCATGTCGGGGGTGAACTGGGCGCGGCGGAAGTCGACGCCGAGGGCCCGCGCCAGCGCCGAGGCCAGCAGCGTCTTCGCCACACCCGGCACACCCTCGAGCAGCACGTGGCCGCCGACGCTGACCGCCAGCAGGAGCGCGTCGAGCGTCGCCTCCTGCCCGACCACCACCTTGCGCACCTCGGCCAGGACCCGCGCCCGGAGCGCCAGCAGGTCGCCACCGCCCGGCGAGGGCTCGGGGGCAGGTGGTTCGTAGCTCATGAGGTCGGTCCTCCGGGATCGGGGTGGGTCGGTGAGGGGGTGACGGTGCCGCCGGCGCGTACCTGGGCCGAGGCCTGGGCCACCGAGATCAGCTCGGCATCGCTGGTGGGGACGTGGAGCGCGGTGGTCGCGGCCCGGGGGTCGACGCCCGTCGCCACGGCGCGGTCCACCAGGTGGCGGTCGTCGACGGTGGCGCTGGAGCCGGTGCGCTCCCGCAGCGAGCGCCTCGTGGCGGCAAGCAGGGGCGTTGCGGCCTGGTCGGGCCGGCCCGTGCGCGCCAGCGAGGCCCCGAGGGCGTCGACGTAGTCGCCTCGCAGCGGTGCCAGCTGTCGGGACTCGTCCTCGGGCGGGCCGAAGCGGCGCCCCATCGACCACATGCCGGCGAGCAGCGCGAGCAGCAGGCCGGCGAACGCCCACCGCCAGCTCACCGGGATCGCCGACAAGCCCGATGACTGGCCGAAGCCGTGCACGCCCTCGGCGAAGTAGACGGTGCGGCCGGAGCCGACGACCTGCAGCGAGAACGCCGCGTTGTCGGCCCGGGCCAGCGTGGCGTTGTCGAAGACGGCCGCGTCGGCGACGACCACGAGGCGACCGGGCGCGTGGCCCCCGTAGGCGGGGACCGACGTCACCGCCGCCAGCACGTCGCCGGGCCCGGCCCCCAACACGGGGAGCAGGTAGGCCGGGTCGTCGAGGTGCCCGTTCCCGGCACCCACGACGCGCCCCAGGCCCACGGTCTCGGGGCTGTTGTGCGGCTCCGACACGAAGGCCGCCCAATGCTCGAAGGCATCGCGGTCGCAGAATTCGCGGACGAAGGCCTCGTTCACCAGGCCTTCGGTGACGATGACGTGCGCCAGCGCGTTGAGCATGGCGGCATTGGTGCCCGGCCGCAGCGGCAGGTGATAGTCGGCCTCGA
>JADGOP010000387.1 GCA_017882935.1 Actinomycetota bacterium | reverse complement strand
GAGCAGCAGCATCGACACGCCGGTGATGCCACTCACGACCAGTGGCAGCGCGACTGCGAGTCGCCGGCTCGCCCGGGTGCCGCCCAGGCCCACCGCGAGCCACCAGCCCAGCAAGCCCAGGGCCAGCAAGGGGTTGGCGGCGTGGCCGGACGGGAACGACTCGCCGCCGACCCGCAGCGTGAGGGTGCCGGACGACGGTGCGCCGCGGCCGATGGCCACCTTCATGGCGAGCAGCAGCACGGTCTCGATCGCCACGGCGGCCACGGCGATCACGATGGCCCGCACCGAGCGGCGGGCCCACAGCCCACACAGCGCAGCCGCCAGGGCGCAGCCGTAGTACACCCAGCGGGTGCCGGGCTGCTTGCCGACCTGTGAGGCGTCGCGCAGCGCGGGCGACGAGTGGTCCACGATCCAGTGGTGGACCGACGCGTCGATCCCGACGCGCCCGTTGGTGGCCAGGACCAGCACCGTGGTGGCGACGAGCACGATCGTGGCGACGACCACCGTGCCCGTGAGCGAGGGGGTCCCTGGTGCGGGCAGCGTGCGGGGCCGGGTGTGACCGATGCGCCGAGCCTAGAGCGCCCGTCGAAGGCGAAGGTGGTGAGCATTTCCTTGCGTCTGGCACCGAGTACCTCCGGGGTGGGCGTGCTCGGCATGGCCGCTGGCCAAGGCTCCCGACCGGAGCGCGCTCGACCCTGCCAGGGATCGACCGAGGTCCCGACGCCGGCAGGTCGGTGAACACCGCCGGTGTCGCCGCGAGGGCTCCCCGGCAGACACCACGCCAGAGGGGTCGGCGCGGCACCTCGCCCGTAGAGTTGCCGCCATGCCGGATCCGCCCGTGTTCGCACCGACGCCCTACACCACGGGCCCCGTGCCGGTCACCGCCGCGCCCGCGCCGAGCGACCCGGTGGCCGTGGCGCGGCTGCGGGGGCGGCTGAGCGGCGGCAAGTTGGCGCACCTGCAGCGGCTGCTCGCCACCTGGGGGATGCTGTCCGACTTCTGCTTCTCGGACCTGCTGCTGTTCGTGCCGCTCGACCGCGACGGCTCGCGCTTCATCACCCTCGCCCAGGCCCGCCCCAGCACGGGTCAGACCCTGTACCGCGCCGACCTCGTCGGCCGCGAGGTCGGCGACGACGACCGGCCGCTCGTGGGCCGCTCGTTCCGGCTCGGCGAGATCATCGAAGGCGAGCTCACCATCGCCCCCATCCGCGAGCGGGTGCGGGTGCTGTGCATCCCGGTGCGCTTCGAGGGCGACGTCATCGGCGTGCTGTCGCGCGAGTCGACGCCGTCGGTGGGTCGGCCTCCCGGCGAGCTCGAGCGCGTCTACGTCGAGATCTTCAACCACTTCGCCCAGATGATCGCCGCCGGCGAGTACCCGTTCGTGTCGGTCGACAGCGACAGCGACGAGGCGCCGCGCGTGGGTGACGGCGTGCTCCTGCTCGACCGCTCGGCCCGGGTGTCCTACGCGTCACCAAACGCGGTGTCGGCACTGCACCGCGTCGGCGTCCACGCCAACGCCGAGGGCATGCGGCTCGGCGAGGTGGGCTTCGACGACGAGCTCGTCCGCACCTCGTTCGACCTCGGCCGCCCGGTCACCGAGGAGGTCGAGGGCACCGCCGACGTCACCGTGCTGGTGCGGTGCATCCCGTTGCTCGAGCAGGGCCACGTCGGCGGCGCGGTGCTGCTGGTGCGCGACATCTCCGAGCTCCGTCGTCGTGACCGTCTGCTCCTGTCGAAGGACGCCACCATCCGGGAGATCCACCACCGGGTGAAGAACAACCTGCAGACGATCTCGTCGTTGCTGCGGCTCCAGGGGCGGCGCACCGAGGCCCCGGAGGCGAAGGCGGCCATCGAGGAGTCGGTGCGGCGCATCCGCTCGATCGCGCTGGTGCACGAGACGCTGTCGCGCGAGGCAGGCGAGGAGGTGCCGTTCGTCGACATCCTGCGCCCGCTCATGCGCATGGTCGAGGAGGGCCTGCTCTCACCCGAGCGGTCCATCACCTTCGAGATCGTCGGCAACGGCGGCACGCTGCCGGCCGACATCGCCACCCCCATGGCCGTGGTGCTCACCGAGCTGCTGCAGAACGCCGTCGACCACGCCTTCCCCGAAGGCGGTCCCGGCGGCCACGCCCGCGTCGAGCTGGCCAACGACGACGTCGTGCTGCGGGTGCGCGTCGTCGACAACGGGGCGGGCCTGCCCGAGGGCTTCCAGCTCGAGAAGGCGACCGGGCTCGGCCTCTCGATCGTGCGGGCGCTGGTGGTCTCCGACCTGGGCGGCACGCTGTCGGCCGAGCCGGGCGACGACGGCGGCACGATCGTGTCGCTCACGGTGCCCCTGGTGCGGCGCTGAGGTCCGCTCGCTCCGAGACGCGCAACGGCCTCCCGGAGCGGGAGGCCGTGGGTCAGGTGCGGTGGTGCGGTGGGACGGGGTGCGTCAGGCGGACTGGCGCTGCGCGGCCTGGTACTGGCGGCGGAGCTTGCGGCGCTCCTCCTCGGAGGTGCCGCCCCAGATGCCCGAGTCCTGGTTGGTGGCGAGGGCGTACTCGAGGCACTCCTCACGGGCCAGGCACTCACGACAGACGGACTTGGCGGTCTCGATCTGCTCGATCGCCGGGCCGGTGGTGCCGACCGGGAAGAACAGGTCCGGGTTCGTGTCGCGACAGGCGGAGTACTGACGCCACTCGTCGGAAGCAAGCGTCAGCGACAGCAGGTGGCTCGCGTTGAGCGACACAGTTCCCTCCAGGGGTAGGGCCACAGCTTGGCCGCGGGTGCGGATCGTGACCGGCTTCACATGCCTTTGCACCCGGAAAACTCGGTGTGCTAGGCGGACTCAGCCACCGTAGCCGCCGCTGCTCACTCCGGCAAGCACTTTCTTAACAGGATTGCTCGGAACGGTGAGACATCCGTCGCACCACCCCGGGGTGGCCCCACCTCAGCCCCGTCGCGGCCGGCCGCCGCTGTGCCATGCTGCCCGCTGTTGCGCCGAACCTGTCCCGTCCCCAGCCGAGCGAGACCGTCATGTCCAACCGATCCACCCCGGCGGTCTTCGCTCATCGCGGGGTCTCGAGCGAGTTCCCCGAGAACACCATCCCGGCCTTCCGGGCCGCCCGCTTCCGGGGCGCTGACGGTGTCGAGCTCGACGTCCG
>JADGOP010000047.1 GCA_017882935.1 Actinomycetota bacterium | reverse complement strand
CTCGTCGGCCGTCGTGATCGGGAAGCCCGACTCGTTGGCGTAGGCGTCGACCACGTCGCCCTCGACCCCGTCGAAGCCCTTGCGGCGGCACAGGTCGATGCGCCTGGCCATGAGAGGTCGCACCACGGCGGCGCGGACGTCGAGGTAGCGCTCCTGCGGCCAACCGTCGACGGCCCGCCCCTGCACGCTCGCCGGGAACCGCGCCGCGTCGGGCCGATATGCCTCGACCGCGCCGATGTCGAGGTAGCAGATGACCTTGCGGCCACGGCGGTGGAGCTGGGCGACCTGCGCGGCGGACGTGGAGGCGCCGTCGACGTCGAAGACCTCCGCCCGCACCGACAGGTCGAGCGGGCCGTCGAGCTGCCACTGCCACGTGAGCCCGGGTGCCGGACGCCAGCGGGTGGGCACCGGGCCCGTCGCAGCCGGGCGGAGCTGCGACGGGCCCGGGCGAGCTTGCGTCGACGCGCAGGACGACACGACCAGGAGGAGCAGGAGGGGTAGGGCGACCCGTCGCGGCCACCCGCCGGTCCGAGCACCCGGGCGGGTCACCGCTCCACGGTCTGCCACAGGTGGTGCACGAAGCTCTGCCACAGGTGGCGCACGGCGTCATCGAGCGAGTGCTGCGGCGCCCAGCCGGTGGTGTCGGCGATGGCGCGGATGTCGGCCTCCTGCCAGGGCAGCCCGGACGAGCTCGAGGGCGCACCCTCGCTCTCGACGATGCGACCGTCGAAGCCGGCGAGGACCGCCAGCCGGGCGACGACCTCGCGGCATGCCACCGCCTCACCACGCCCGACGTTCAGCACCCGTCCCGACGGGGCGGGGACGGCGCACGCGGCTGCCACCGCACCGGCCACGTCGCGCACGTCGACGAAGTCGCGGAACGCGTTGAGCGACCCGAGCGACACCGTGTCCTCGCCCCGCTCGACGGCGAGCGCCAGGGCGCGGGCCGCGCGGCCGGCCAGCGTGGACCGGGGTGAGCCGGCGCCGAGGGGGTTGAACACCCGCAGCACGGTGGCGTGGATCGGCGCGGCCCGTGTGGCCGTGAGGACACGCTCGGTCGCCCGCAACTTGGCGCGGCCGTAGTCGCTGAACGGACGGGGCGCCATCTCCTCGTTGACGGGCACCCCCACCGGCTGCGACCCGTACTCGGCGGCCGAGCCGAGGTGCACCAGCCGAGCGTCGCGGACGCAGAGCGCCGCGAGGATCTTGTCGAGCACCCCGACGTTCGCCGAGCGCAGCTCCGCGACGCTGCCCGACGTCGCGCCGACGCAGTTGACCACGACGTCGGCCCGCGAGCGCCGCAGCAGGCGCACGATGTCGTCGATGCTCGCGAGCTGGAGGTCGAGCAGCTCCCAGTCGGCGTCGATGGGTCGGAGGCGGCCGTCGAAGGACCGACCGTGGTGCACCACGTCGCGGAGCCGCGAGCTCTCACGCAGCTGACGGGCGACCTCCGCCCCGATGAAGCCCGTGGCGCCGAGCACCAGCACCCGATCGCCCATCACGTCTGTCCGAGCAGGTCGGCCTTGAGGGCGGGGAACTCCTCGTTGGCGCGGTCGTAGTCGTCGGGTCTCCCGATGTCGAGCCAGTAGCCCCCGAAGCCGTAGCTGGCCGGCGCCTCGCCCCGGTCGAGCAGGTCGAGGATCAGCTCGTCGAAGCCGAACGGGAGCCCCACCGGATAGCGGGACAACGTGGCCCGAGAGATGGCGTAGACCCCCATGCTCACCGAGTAGCTGAGCCGCGGCTTCTCGGTGAAGCGGGTGATGCGCCGCCCGTCGACCTCGAGCACCCCGAAGTCGACGAGGTGCTCGCGGCCGTAGGTGGCCACCGTCAGGGGCGCACCGCTGGCCACGTGCGAGCGGAGCAGGTCGCCGTAGTCGAGGTCGGTGAGGATGTCGCCGTTCATCAGCAGGAAGTGCTCGGGGAGCCGGTCCGCGATGGTGAGCGCGGGGCCGATGGTCCCGAGCGGGGACTCCTCGTTCACGTAGTCGACCTCGATGCCCCACTGCGACCCGTCGCCCACGTAGGCCCGGATGAGCTGGCCGAGGTGACCGATGGCGATGGTCGCCTTGGTGAACCCCGAACCGGCGAGCTGGCGCAGCACGATCTCGAGGATCGAGTGCTCGTCGCCGATCGGCACCAGGGGCTTGGGGATCAGCGTGGTGTACGGGCGCAACCGGACGCCCTTCCCGCCGGCGAGGATCACCGCTTCGCGGCACGGCTCGGTGAGGTCGATGACCCCGTTGGCGATGCTCGGATCCATGTCGGGCCCTCCTGTTGGGGACGGTGGGTGCACGTCGGTCGCGGCCATCAGACGGCGTACCGGTCGGTGCGGTAGCGGGCGAGGTTGACGGGGTCGGCGAACCACGTCGCGGTGGCGCGCAGGCCCTCCTCGAGGCTGTGCGCGGGCTTCCACGACGTGGCGGCGTGCAGCGCGCTGCTGTCGCACACCAGCCGCTGCACCTCGGATCCCGCCGGGCGGACGCGCTCCGGGTCGAGGACGGCCTCCACCTCGACGCCCATGACCTCGCCGATGAGGCCGACGGTGTCGCCGATCGAGATCTCGTGGCCCGACCCCGCGTTGAACACGCGGCCCACCACGTCGGCGTCGCCGGCACGGACCACGGAGACGAAGGCGTCGGCGGTGTCGGCCACGAAGTTGAAGTCACGGGTGGGCTCGAGCGACCCGAGCGAGATCTGCCGGGCGCCGGCGGCGATCTGCGACACCACGGTGGGGATCACGGCGCGGGCGGACTGCCGCGGGCCGTAGGTGTTGAACGGCCGGACCGTCACCACCGGCAGGTCGAAGCTCAGGTGGTAGCTCTCGGCGAGCTTGTCGGCCGCCACCTTCGACGCCGAGTAGGGCGACTGGGCCTGGAGCGGGTGGTCCTCGGAGATCGGCACGGTGCGGGCGGTGCCGTAGACCTCGCTGGTGGACGTGTGCACGACCCGTGAGGTGCCGAGGGCGCGGGCCGCTTCGAGGACGTTGAGCGTGCCCCCGGCGTTGGTGTCGAGGTAGGACGCAGGCGCCAGGTAGGAGTACGGGATGGCGATGAGGGCCGCGAGGTGGCACACCACGTCGATGTCCGTCAGCAGCGAGCGCACCGACCCGGCGTCGCGCACGTCGCCCGCCACGACCTCGATCCCGTCTCGCACCTCGTCGTCCACGGTGTCGAGCCAGCCCCACGAGCCGAACGAGTTGTACTGGACCAGCGCGCGCACGCGGTAGCCCTCGCGCACCAGCGCCTCGGTGAGGTGGGAGCCGATGAACCCGTCGGCTCCGGTGACGGCGACGTGCTCGGTCATGGGTGGGATCGTCCTTCGGGAGAGGGGCAGGAGGTCATGAGAAGGCCGCCGTCCGGACCACGCGGTGCGCGGTGGCGCCGAGGGCGAGCAGGAGGGCGACGGACGCGACGAGCGCGCCGTGCCCGGCGAGCGAGGGGCTCATGTCGACGCCGGCCAAGAGGGCGACGCCGGCCGCCGTCGCACCGGCCGCGACGACGGCGACCCAGCACGCGACGGCGTCGCGCAGCCCCGAGCACGCCACCACGGCGAGGTCGGCGAAGAAGGCGACGCCGAGGATGGCCTGCACGACGAGGGGGTCGACCGGCACCGCCCGGTGACCGGCGGCGATCGCCGACGCGGCGGCCACCGACAGCGCACCGAGCACCACCACGAAGAGCCCGAGCGACCGGAGGAACGCTCGCCACGCCGCCCGCCGGAACTGCTCGACCTCGCCGGCCGCGCGACCGGCCCGCTGCACCGACCACTTGAAGGAGCGGACCTGCCACTCCATCACCCCGAGGCTCAGCAGCAGCGGCCACGCCGCCACGCTCGTGCGCACGGTCGGGCCACCGCGGACCGCCAGTGCCACCACGACCGACACGGTGAGACCGCAGCACGCGCCGTGCACGGCGGCCCGCACCAGCGGAGGGCGGTCGGCACGGCAGAGGGTGGGTGGCGTGCGGCGCCCACCGCACTCGTGGACGGCGAAGGCCACCGTGACCACCACGGTCAGACCCTGAGCCGCCAGCGCCGCCCACGTGGGGACGCCACCCGGTCCTGCGGCGATGGCGCCGACCAGCCCGAGCGTGCCCGGCACCAGGGCCAGCGCCAGGAGACGCTCCCGACCGAACGCGACGAGCACCGCGCTGGCGGCCATGAACAGCGAGAAGCCGGTCGCGACGGCCACGGTCGACGACGAGGCCCCGGTGGCCACCGCCACGAGCGACGTGACCGTGGCGGCCACCAGGCCGGTCACCACCAGCGCGGTCGCCAGGGCCGACCGCTCGCCGGAGGCATCGGCCCGACCCCGCAGCGCGGAGGAGAGCGATGCCACGACCTGGCCGGCCGACCAGCCGATCGTGAGCGCGAGGGGCAGGCACCACCACGCGAGGTGGAGCCCGCCCGCCCGGAGCGCTGCGGTGAACACGATCCCGGGCACGGCAAAGATCGCGCCGCGGAGCAGGTCGACCGTCGAACCCGGGCGCGCCAGGTGGTCGTCGGACCTGGCGCGGCCGGGGACGAAGGTGACCCGCTCGTGGAGCAGCGACGCCAGGCCGAAGACGTCGGCGCGGTCGAACCGCCCCGCCACGGCCCAACCGCCGGCGCCGACTGCCTCGAGCGACGCAGCGATCTCGAGCGGATCGAGCGCGGACGACACCACCGCCTCGAGGTCGACGGTGGACGCCGAGGGCTGGGATGCCTCGACGCGGAACTCGGCGAGGAGAGCCCCGAGCTCCGCGTCGAAGCGACCCTGCTCCTCGTCGAGGTGAGTCGCGACAGGCTCGATCACGACAACACCTCGGCGAGGAGCGACCGGGACGCCGCGTGGTGGCCCACCGAGGCCAGCTCGCGACGCCGACGTTGGGGCAACCGCCCACCGACCCGCGGCTCCGACGTGCGCCTCGGGCGCCTCGGGAGCTCCGGTGCGGGGGGCGGCGACGTGAGGGTGGCGTAGAAGTCGCGGTAGCCGGCGAGGCAGCGCTCGAGGGTGAAGTGCTCGAGCGCCCGCTCGCGGCTGAGCACGCCGAGCCGCCGACGGACGGCGGGGTTGCGCAGCAGCTTCACGCAGACCTCGGCCATGGCCACGTGGTCGCGCGGGGCGACCAGCAGCCCCGGGTCGACCACGGCCTCGCTCACACCGCCGACGTCGGTCGCCACGGTAGGCCGCCCACACGCCATCGCCTCGATCACCGCGTAGGGGAACCCCTCGGAGATGCTGCTGAGGACCACCACGTGACCCGAGTGGTACGCGTCGACGACCGACTCGACCCGCCCCTCGAACACCGCGCTCCCGCCGAGCCCCAGCTCGGCCGCCAGGGCCACGCACTCGGCGTGGTAGCCCTCGTCCCCCTCGGGCGTGGCGCCGTAGATGCGCAGCCGGGCACCGGGCACCTCGTCGCGCACCAGGGCGAACGCCCGCAGCAGGGTCTTGGGGTCCTTGAGGGGGTTGATCCGGCCCACGAAGACCAGCGTCGGCTCTTCGGGCTCCACCTCGGCGGTGGGGAAGTCGTCGACGGCGATGCCGTTGCGCACCACCGTCGTGCGTGCCGGGTCGCTGCCGCTGCGCACCTGCCAGCGGCGGTTGTACTCGCTCGCGGGAGCGACGATGCCGGCGTGGGCGTAGCCCACCTCGATGAGGCGGCGGTAGAAGGCGAGCAGCAGCACCCGTGAGCCGTGGGGCAGGGAGCTCGGCGACTGGGCCAGGAACCACTCACGCAGGTACAGGCCGTGCTCGGTGAGGACGTAGGGCGTGTCGTCGTCCCACTTGGCCAGGAGCGCGAGCAGCACGCTGAGCCCGTTCGCCGCGGTCTGGCAGACGTCGGCCGCCGGGGCGTCGGCGGCGAGTGGCCGGAGGGCGTGCTCGAGGAGGTGCAGGCCGCCGACCGCGTCGGCCACCGTCGGGCCCGGCCCGGCCTCGGCGTCGCTGCCGGGGCGCCCCGCCGACCAGTTCGCCTGCAGGAAGGCGAGCACCGCGTCGACCGAGGCGTCGCCGAGCAGCGCGGCGCGCAGCACACCGGCCCGGGCGACCTCGCGCAGCTCGCGCAGCGACTCGGTGAGCGTGGTGACGTCGCCTGCGGGCCCGAGCGCGGTGAGCAGGCGGTCGAGCAGCGGCGCGAACGAGCGGGCGGTCGCCCGGGTGGGGCGCCGCAGCTCGGCGGGCCCCCAGAGCGCGAGGCGCGTGACGCGGTCGACGTTGCGGGGGAGGTTCCACACGACCTGCTCGGCACCCGTCGCGCAGAGGCCGTGGACGTCGAACCGGTGGCGCGACAACCCGCGCACGAGCTGGTCGCACCAGACGCTCACCCCACCCTGGTGGAACGGGTAGGTGCCTTCGGTGAGGAGGGCGACGCGCATCGGTCGATCAGCTCCCGGCGCCCGGGCGCGGAGACGGCGCTGGGGTCGGTGACTTGCGTCGATCCTCCGCCTGTGCCCGTCTCATGTCCTCGTACCGCCCGATGCGAGTAGTAAATGCCCTGAGTCGCGAAGCCCGCATGTACCCGCTTCGGAACACTGCGACCCGTTGAGCTGAAATGTACGGGTAGTCGGGGCACACGGCATCCCCAAAAGCACCCCATAGTTGCTCCCACATTCCGGTACACCACCCTGACGATCCGACGCGCGCACCCCGAAAGATCGACCCCGGATCCCGCAGCGGGGCGACGCCCGCGCCGCGCCCCCCGGTCGCGGCGGCGGCCCCCGCCGGTGCCCGGACCCTTGCCCCACCGTGCCGTGGGCCGGGCGCGCCGCGGCGGGCCGTCCAGGGCGCTGGGGGTCGGCGTGGCCAATCGTCGGGGTCGACGTCACCGAATTCCGGGGTACAGCGCAGGCCGGATGGGCCGTACGTTCCCACCAGCACAACGGCGGACCGGGGACCTGCCCGGTCACCCCAGATCGAGGTGGACCAGGTTGCGTTCGAGATCCCCTGTCCTCACAACAATCGTCGTCGCCGCGCTCGTCGCCACGATGGCTGCGTGCCAGCCGGTGTCCCCACCCCCGGCTGGGGGCCCCCGAGTCGATCTACGAGTCCTCGTGGTCGACGACGGGGGCCCCACGGTGGCGGCGCTCACCACCGAGCTCACGCGCGAAGGCGTGCCCTACACGTCGGTGCCGCTCACGAGCCCGACACGCCCCACGATCACGCCCGCATTCCTTGCCAATGGCAACGAGGCATTCTACGAAAGTGTGGTGCTGCCAAACGAGGTCGGCGGGTCATTGACGGCTGCTGAATTGACGGCCGTCCATCAGTACGAGATCGCCTTCGGCATCCGTCAGGTCGACGCCTACACCTTCGCCAACCCGAACGTGGGCCTGCAGTACGCAGCCGACGCCGGGTTCACGGGGGACCTCGGCGGCACCACCGCCACCGTCACGGCGGCGGGGCGCTCCGGCGGCTGGGCCTACCTGAACGGCCCGGTGCCGTTCACGACGGGGAGCTACGCCTACGTGGCGCCGCCCCTCACGCCCGCCACCATGCCCGCCGGCGCCACGTTCACGCCGCTGGTCACCGCGCCCATCCCGGCGACTGCGGGCACGGGCTCCATCGTCGGCGAGTACCAGGCGGGTGGCATCGACCAGCTCGTGATCACCGCGGCGTTCAACGCGGTGCTGCCGCAGTTCCAGGAGCTGGCGCACGGCATCATCACCTGGGCGACCCGCGGCGTGCACCTCGGCTATCAGCGCAACTACCTCACGGTGCAGGTCGACGACATCTTCAACAGCGACGCCATGTGGGACAGCGTCCACCACTGCACCCCCGGCGAGGACTGCCCCCGCGACGCGCTGGGCAACAGCATCTACCCCGAGGTCGCCGATCGCATGGCCCCCGCCGACGTGAGCGCCCTCGTCGCCTGGCAGAACGCGCACGGGTTCCGCCTCCAGATGGTGTTCAACGCCGGCCTGGCCTCCGACTCCGATCCCCTCACCCAAGCGTTCCTCTCGGCCAGGAACCAGTTCTGGTGGGTGAACCACACCTGGGACCACGAGTTCCTCGGCTGCCAGCAGAACGTCACGGTCGTCCCCTGGACGTGCCAGACGGACACGACCGGGAACGACGTCTGGGTGCCCGAGAGCACCGTGCGGAGCGAGATCCGCCAGAACATCAACTGGGCCTGGACCCACGGTCTGCCGTTCGACCCCTCGGAGCTGGTGTCGGGCGACTACTCGGGGCTCCAGATCCCCGTCACGCAGCCCGCCGACAACCCCGCGTTCGTCGCCGGGCTCACCGCCGAGGGCATCCGGTGGACCGCCGCCGACATCTCCCGCGGCGAGATCACCCCGCGGGCGGCAGGGAGTGCGCTGACCGTGCCGCGCTACCCGATCAACATCTTCTACAACGCCGACTCACAGGCCCAGGAGGTGTCGGAGTACAACTGGCTCTACACCTCGGCGGCCAACGGCGGCAGCGGCTACTGCGAGGCGCACCCCGACACCACCACGTGCATCGCACCGCTCGACCCGGCCACGGGCTTCGCCGGCTACATCGTGCCGCTCGAGACCTCGCTCACCATGGGTCACGTCCTGGCCAACGACCCCCGGCCGACGATGATCCACGCCAGCAACCTCACCAACCAGCGGATCATCCTGCCGGTGCTCGACTCGATCCTGTCCACCTACCGCGGCGAGCTGGCGTCCACCGCTCCGATCGTCAGCACCACCCTCGCCCAGGCGGGCCAGGTGCTCGTCGACCAGCACGCGTGGTCGACGGCGTGGGCCACCACCCCGGGCAGCGGGCAGAGCGTGAGCGGCTACGTGCAGGACGGGCTGGTGCACATCCAGGGAGCAGCCGGCACCCGCTTCCCCCTCACCGTGCCGACCGGGACCACCGTGGTCGGCAGCGGGGCCGCCTTCGGCTCGGCCTACGGCGGTGAGCGCTCGGCGTGGAGCGCGCTGTCGGCCGGGTCGCTCACGCTGTCGCTGCCCCCGGGCACCGGCTACCCCACACCCGTGCCCGCCACGACGTCGACGAGCACGTCCACGTCCACGTCCACCACGAGCACGAGCACGAGCACCACGACCACGACCACGACCACCACCCTCCCCTCCCGACCTCGCTACCCGCGGCCACCCTGGTGGCCCGCCTCGTGGCCCTGGCCGTGGGGGTGAGGGAAGCGGGCACGAGATGCCGATCCGGCTGGCCCCGCACCCGACCCGAACGAGACCGTCACGCAACGCAGTGACAGCACACGCTGCGTTCGGTACGCTCTGATGTCTGGGAACGCTGACCGGGCGGACGGCGGTCCCCGCACGGACAAGAGGTTTGGCGTGGCGGACCCAGGAGACAGGCGAGCTCCAACCGTTGATGCGCGGCGCACGCTGCGACGCGCCTCCGACCGGGCGGCCGCCCGCGGGACCGGCGGCACCCGCGGCAACGGCAACGGGCCGGCCGCGCGGTCCGACCTCTCGGTGTCGATCGACCGGCGCCGTGGCCCCACCGCCCGCTCGCGGCTGGTGGGGCGCGACGACGTGTTGCACGACCTCGATGTCCTGGTCAGTGGGCCCTGGGACGTGCCGCCCGCCACGGTGGTGCTCGAGGGTGCGCCGGGCCTCGGGAAGACCGCGCTGGTCAACACCGTGTGCCACCACGCCCGCCGCGCCGACGTGCGCGTGCTGCGCGCACGCGGGGCCCGCCAGGAGACCTCGTCCACGTTCGGGGTCCTCGAGCAGCTCGTCGCGCAGATCCAGGCCGAGGCGCCGATCGGCGAGCGCGCCCGCTCGATGATGCGCCAACCCGAGGCCACCGCCGCCTCCGACCGTGACCTGGTCGAGCTGTTCCGCTCGCTCGAGACGACCTTGTTCGAGCTCGAGCCGCGGCGGCCGGTGCTCATCGCCATCGACGACGTCCACTGGTGCGATCCCGCGTCGATCGCGTTCCTGCACTACCTCGTGCGCCGGGTCGAGATCCACCCGGTCCGCTTCGTGATGAGCATGGTGCCGCGCCACGCGCGGCTGTCGCTCACCCCGCTCGACCGCCTGCTGCACGAGTCGTCGGCGCGTCGCCTCACGCTCCAGCCGCTCACCCTCGTCGACGTCGAGGAGTTCCTCACGATGACCCTGGGCGTCAGCTCCGACGCCCGGGTCGCGGCCGAGTACCACCACGCCACCGGCGGCAACCCCTTCCTCCTGTCCGCCCTGCTGAGCGACATCGACCGCCGCCACCCACCCGGAGTCGACGAGCTGCTCGCGCGCCTCGACGGCGACGCCCTCCCCGAGGTCGTGCGAGCGCTGGCACACGGGATCGAGTCCCTCAGCCCGGCCGCCCGCCACGCGCTCGAAGCAGCGGTGGTGCTCGGCAACGCGGCCACGGTCGACCACATCGCCGAGCTCATCGATGCCACGCCC